>JAHDBH010000093.1:2297-8928 GCA_020630495.1 Saprospiraceae bacterium | reverse complement strand
GCTGCAGATATTGTCACATCATTAAATTCTCTCTAGACTCATGATGCCACTCACTAGCACAAGCCACAGGGCACTGATGGAGCGATCGATGAAAAGCATTCCTGGTGGGGTGAATTCGCCTGTGAGGGCATTTGGCTCTGTAGGCGGTGATCCTATATTCTTCGCTTCAGCGCAGGGTGCCACGCTCGTAGATGTCCACGGTAAAGAATACATCGATCTCATCAATAGCTGGGGTCCTATGATCCTGGGACATAATCATACAGATGTCATAGATGCACTACGCGAGCAGCTGGATCGCGCCGTGAGTTTTGGCGCACCGACTGTCCAGGAAATAGAACTCGCGGAGCTCGTACGTGCCATGGTACCGAGTGTAGATCTCATCCGCATGGTGAGCAGCGGCACAGAGGCGTGTATGAGCGCTCTGCGACTAGCCCGAGGATATACAGGCAAAAACAAATTTATCAAAATGGAAGGCCACTATCACGGCCACGCCGATCCATTTTTGGTGAAGGCAGGTAGTGGCCTGGCGACATTTGGCATACAGCACGTGCCAGGCATCACAGAGGGCACGGCACAGGATACGCTTGTCTGCCCCTTTAATGATATCAGCGCTGTAGAAAATATGTGCGATAAGCATCAGGGAGAAATAGCTGCCATCATCCTTGAGCCCGTCGCAGGAAATATGGGATGTATTCCACCTGCTGCAGGATACCTGCAAGCCATCAGGCAGATCTGCGATGATCAGGACATCGTGCTCATATTTGATGAGGTGATGACAGGATTTAGGCTTGCAGCTGGGGGCGTGCAGGAGCTCGCATCTGTGACTGCTGATCTTGTGACTTTTGGAAAAGTAATTGGCGGTGGACTGCCTGTGGGTGCATTCGGTGGTAAGCGTGAGATCATGAGCCATATCGCTCCGCTCGGCCAGGTCTATCAAGCAGGAACTCTCAGCGGAAATCCCTTGGCTATGACAGCGGGTCATGTCACACTGAGCCATCTGCACGAGCATCCAGAATACTATGCACGGCTAGAACACACAGGAAAGCGACTTGCCGAGGGCTTGCAGCAGGCATTTGATCATATAGGAATCACAGTGGCAATTAATCAACTCGGCAGTATGATCAGCGTTCACTTTAGCGAGGTGCCTGTGACGGATTTTAGCTCGGCATCGGGATCGGATATATCAACATTTAATCGATATTTTCATCACATGCTGGAGCATGGAATTTATTTGCCACCTTCTGCATATGAGAGCTGGTTTCTGAGTCTGTCGCTGACGGATGAGCATATCGATCACATCATTCATACTACTAAGAAATTTTCCTAGCCATGTCTAGAACTGCCATATTATTAGCTAATCTGGGATCGCCTGATAGCACCGCTGTCAAGGACGTCCGCCGTTATCTCAATCAATTTCTGATGGATGAGCGAGTGATTGATGTGCCTTATTTACTGCGACTATTTCTTGTCAAAGGTGTCATATCGCCCTTCAGAGCGCATCGCAGTGCCAAAGCCTACAAGACCATATGGTCAGAGGATGGCTCACCTCTCATCCATACGTCTAAAGAACTCGCGGCAGCCATGGACGACCAAGTGGATATGCCCGTGTATCTATGCATGCGCTATGGCTCACCGTCTACGCCTGAAGTCCTCCAAGCCATCCAGAGAGAAAATCCTGATCTAGAAGAATTACTATTATTTCCGCTCTATCCACACTACGCCATGAGCAGCTATGAAACTGCTGTAGTCCATGTGAAGGAGGAAATGAAGGAGCTGGGGGTCGGCTTTCGCCTAAAAACTGTTCCGCCATTTTACGATCATCCGGCTTATATCAATGCACTCAGCGAGAGTATAAGACCGTACGTTCAAAAAGATTATGATCTCATCATGTTTAGCTATCACGGCATCCCTGAGCGACATGTGAAGAAAACAGATCCCTCTGGCCAGCACTGTCTCAAAGTAGAAAATTGCTGCCAGGTATCTGCAGATGCGCATAACTATTGTTACCGTCACCAGGTAGTGCGCACTACAGAGCTCGTCACCGAAGCGCTGCAATTGCCAGAAGAAAAAGTGATGTACGCTTTTCAGTCCCGACTAGGTCGTGACCCATGGCTCCAGCCCTACACAGCAAAGACGCTGGAAGAATTGCCTGGTCGCGGAATTAAGAATATGATAATCTGCTGTCCTGCTTTTGTCTCAGACTGCCTGGAGACGCTAGAAGAAATTCATGAAGAAGGAAAAGAAATATTTCTAGAGGCTGGTGGAAAATCATTTGAAGCGGTGCCATGTCTCAATCTCAGACCCGACTGGATCATGGCTATGACTGATATCATGCATACAGCTCAGTAAGCATCATGTTTCTCTACGTCAAGGCGTTACATATCATATTCGTGGTCACGTGGTTTTGCGGGATGTTTTATCTGGTACGGCTCTTTGTATACAATCGAGAAGCTCAAGATAAATCCGATGTAGAGCGGAAGATATTGCAAGCGCAATTTGACATCATGATTCGCCGCTTGCTGTATGGCATTACATTACCATCAGCGATCTTAACTCTCATATTTGGGCTGTGGCTGATACATCTCTACGGCGTGGTACCTACCTGGCTCATCTTTAAGCTGGTACTGGTAGCACTATTATATATGTATCACGGTAGTCTACATAAAATAGCTAAGCTACAAGCCAAAGGCATATTTAATTATACGAGTAATCAGCTGAGAATGTGGAACGAGCTCCCCACTCTATTTCTCGTGAGCATCGTCATGCTCGTAGTAGTCAAGAGCAATCTCAGTCCGCTCTATGGCATCCTAGGCGTGGCAGCACTCGCTGTGCTCACCTACAGCGCTATCAAGATCTATGCTGCACTGAGAAAAAAATCGGGAAGCTAGTTATATTTTGTGCCGCTTGATGTCTGGCTTGTGATTTTCGCTGAGTTGCTCATCGAGTGCAGCGTAACTCAATAGATCCATTGCAGATTGCTGCCGTCTATCTATAGATCGATTGCAGGGATAGCATAGCAGAACCATGCCTGCGCTAGTATGCCTACAGGCACAGTGCATAGCGCCCATTTGTCCGAAAGGACTAAACCAAAAAAACGCAGTGTACATCTGCGCTCCGCAAGTCGCGTAGAATCGCTACAGTCCTCGGGCTACATCTCTCAAGACCACATGCAGTCGTCCTTACACCATACGCGAATCAAGAGCTGTCAAAATGGGCGTTAACGTGTAGATTTGCAGTCGCTCTATGGCACTTATCTCCTCACATACACGCTGTTGCTCTGATGGATGCTATCTCGATGCATCTGTGATGCGCGGACAGAATTAATCAAAGATTTTACTGAAACAGTTTGAGCGCTTAGCCGTCAGTGCGACTGGCTAGCGCTAGATATCATATTTCGCTCATGGCACAGATTCTCAATTTATTCGACTTCTCACAGAAGGTCAATTACAAGACCGAGGTCCTCTCAGGCCTTACTGTAGCGCTAGCACTGGTGCCCGAGGCGGTAGCATTTGCTATGATGGCGCAGCTATCACCACTTACAGGACTCTATGCTGCTTTCATGATGGGGCTGGTCACTGCCATCTTTGGCGGGCGCCCTGGTATGATCTCTGGAGCGACAGGTGCAGTTGCTGTGGTGATTGCCGCTCTGGCCCTATCTCATGGCCCTGAGTATGTATTCGCCACAGTAGTGCTCGCGGGGCTACTACAAGTTGCCGCTGGTGTGCTGCGACTCGGCAAGCTGATGCGGCTGGTACCACACCCTGTGATCTTTGGCTTTGTCAATGGACTGGCGATCATCATCTTCATGGCTCAGCTCGGTGAATTTAAAGATGCCTCAGGAGCGTGGCTCACTGGAATGCCGCTCTTCACCATCCTCGGGCTCGTACTGCTTACTATGCTGATCATCTGGGGACTTCCCAAAATCACCAAAGTCGTACCAGCATCGCTAGTGGCTATCTTGGCCATATTTGGTATTGTGATGGCCTTTGGAATAGATACTCGGACGGTGGGTGATATCGCATCCATCAGCGGTGGATTTCCACCCTTTCATATTCCTCAGATACCCGTCAACTGGGAAACACTGACACTCATATTTCCCTATGCCGCGATCATGGCTGGTGTGGGACTGATCGAGAGTTTGCTCACGCTCAACATCATCGATGAGATCACGGAAACGCGGGGTCGTGGCAACAAGGAAGCAGTAGCGCAAGGCACGGCTAATATCCTCTCGGGATTCTTCTCGGGGATGGGCGGCTGCGCGATGATCGGTCAGAGTCTGATCAACATCTCCTCCGGTGCGCGCGCCAGACTCTCAGGTATCGTAGCAGCTGTGGCGCTGCTGATGTTTGTCATGTTTGGTAGTTCTGTGATAGAGTTGCTTCCCATGGCGGCACTCACAGGACTGATGATCATGGTGGCTATTGGTACATTCGAGTGGGCGAGCCTCAGGACATTTAATAAGATGCCCAAGTCGGACATATTTGTGATGGTGGTGGTGACGCTTGTCACTGCGGTCTTGCACAATCTCGCTCTCGCTGTCGTAGTGGGAGTAATCATATCCGCTCTGGTATTTGCGTGGGACAACGCTAAAAGAATACGCGCCAGAAAACGTGTGGATGATCAAGGAGTGAAACACTATGAGATCTACGGTCCGCTATTTTTTGGTTCTGTCACAGCTTTTAATGAAAAATTTGACGTGCTCAATGATCCTGAGGAGATCATCATTGACTTTGAGGAAAGTCGTGTGGTAGATATGTCTGCGATAGAGGCGCTCAATCGTATCACCGAGCGCTATCAAAAAGTGGGCAAACGCGTACATCTGCGACACTTGAGTAAAGACTGCCAGCGACTCCTCAAGGATGCTGACAAGATTATAGATGTGAATATCCTGGAAGACCCTACTTACAAGCTGGTAGTGGACAAAATCGAATATAAATAATCAACTTGCTCGTTGTAGTTGCTTGACCGCAGCGCTTGCCCAGTTCTCAGCTCTGGCTCCAAAACACTCGAGTATAGCGTCTACACCGATCACAGTTCCCTTAGCTAATCGTCCTAGTAGGGCTAAAGGCACTGGTCTGTCATCAGCACTGATGATATAGGCATCCTCTCTGGTAGTGACTCCGTAGTCATCATGTACGGGATGAATGATATCATCCTCCAGCAAGTCAGTGACAAGATCTGTACAGACCTTGACGATCTGTGGACTATCTAGCACGGAGTCCACCATCATAGATACGATCTGCTGCTCATCATCCGTCTGTAACTTCCAGCCATAGGGCGATAGCATGATCTCGGGATCTGCCACGTGAGTAAATGTGACGACCCCAGCGCGCGCTAGGGCGAGCAATTGCGACATGCTTTCTACTGGAGGTCCGTAGGAGTATCGCTTGCTCTTTTCATCTAGAGCGATGATCTGGGCGAAGACCTCATCCGAGCATTCATTATAGGAAAGCGCCTTATATATAGTGGGCTGACAGTGTCGCCAGACCTGACCTATACAGTAGTCAAGCGTGATGGGAATCCGTCCGTGCGACATATCTACGAGCGCCTGTATTTGCTCTGCCGTCGAGAGATCGGTCGATAGGATATGGGCGTCGTTCTTTACATCATCCTTGATCCATACCCTGGCAATCTGAGAAATGTCTGCTGGATCGAGTGCTTCATCACCGCGCCTATTGCTCAATCGCTGATAGATATATGCAATAATCGGTAATAAGGCGTCAACCAAAAAATCAGCGCTCGCAGCTCGCTTTTGCTTCTCTGGATCCGACAAAGTCTGCTCCAGCGTTTCTAGCATCTGATCCGCAACCTCGTAGCGAGCATCTTGCACAGCATTGATTGGCTTAGGCACCATGGGTAAGCCATCGAGTGAAAATGGCACTAGCAGAAAATCTCGGCCCTCAAGACATACATACCGCATATCCTCTCCTACTCCATCAAAGTGTCCTCGCGATTCTGCTATAGCACGCACCACATCGATCATCGCTAGTCCAAATCCCCTGATACCTATAGCACTATGCTTACCATCTTTCTGATACTCCATCACTCTGCGCATCGGATATGGCGACTTGAGTACATCCACACGATCGTATGACTCGGCATGGGTTTGCCATTTGAGAATCTGATCGTCAAGCTCGGTGTCTTGATGTCCTATGGTAAGGAGTGCATGAAAGATTGACTTATACTTGGCCTTGTCTGTGATGATAGACATGGACTCATCTCTATGTAGATCGATCTCTATGACTCGTTCTTCTACCTCCGTGAGCAGACCGGCAGATCGCAGTGGCTGAGCCACGCTTTGGTATCGCGCCTGCAAGTATTGACCCACCTTGCCTCTGTGTGGGTAGGTATCTGGTTGCTCATCAGAAATTATGTCATAGTCCAAATCCGCCCAATCGTGATATCCAGGAAATTTCGGAATGGTCAGCTCTCCCAATTTGCACTCTGACCTAGGCGATATATCCATATGTCGCTCGGAGATATTGATCCAGTTGGAGCTCAGCTGATCGAGATCATACACAGGACCATATCCCCACATTCCACTCGACTCAAAGACGAGAATCCGCGGCAGACTAATTTCTGGCTTTTCGGAGAGTTCGAGCACTAGACATTCGAGAGCGTGTGATCCACG
>JAHDBH010000093.1:0-2197 GCA_020630495.1 Saprospiraceae bacterium | reverse complement strand
TCGCAGATGCGCAGCACCACTTCCTCCTTATAGTCGCGGTGTATCAGGTTGATGGTGCAGCCGCCATGTCCAGCACCCATCATGCGAGCGCCGGCTACGTCGATTTCCTGCTGCGAGAGACTTACAAGGACGTCGAGCTCGGGACAGCTCACTTCGTAGAGTTCTTGCAATCCCGCATGCGATCGATATAGTATTTGCCCTAGTGCGCCATAGTCATTTGCTGAGATAGCTCTGCGTGCGTCGCGTACGCGTTGATTTTCTTCAATGACATATTTTACGCGATCTGCAAGTGTCGTATGACCAGCCTGACGCAGCTCCTCGGCCATAGCAGCTGTGGTATCTCGAAGACTGTTTATCTCGGGATGTTGAGAATTGATCAATGCGAGAGCTTCCTTGCATTCCTGTGGCCGCTGATTATACTGACCGCCAGCATTATCGTGCTTTACGTTAGTATTAATTATTACCATTTCGTACGGCGAAAAATCTGCCAAAACATACTCATGCTCTCTAGATCGACAATCGAGCAATAATAATGAATCCAACTTCCCAAGTAGGCTCGCTGTCTGATCCATGATACCTCCTTTCACACCCAGGAACTCGTGATTAGCTCTATGCAGCATCTCGATCATAGTCCAAGGCTCGAGCTCTAGATCGTGAACACTATTGATGGCCATGATCGCGGCGCATTCCAGCGCGGAGCTGCTGCTCATACCACTTCCCACAGGCACTGCGGAAGATATCGCTATATCCATGCCATGAAGCGTGTGCCCAGCGCTCATACACTGCGATAGTACACCTTTGATATGATTGACCCAGCCCATCTCAGATTTCTCCAGATCAGTAAGCTTCCACTCTGCTGACTCGCTCAGATCGGTCGCATGCACACGCATGAGCCCCAGATCATTTCTCGCCACCTGCATAGTCACATACCTATCGATCGCTCCAGGCATCACCAGCCCATCGTTATAGTCCGTGTGCTCTCCTATGAGATTGATACGGCCTGGAGCGCAGGCTATATGTGAGGGCTTTCGCCCAAATGCGTCTAGGAAGAATGTGTAATCTGATGACATGATGTAAAGATGGTGGAAAATATGAATGACAGTAGAATGACTAGTCCATTTATGCCTAGAAATTTACGCTGTACTACGCATAGTGTCATATGGAGAAATAGCTGATTGGCTAGAGCTCAAGAAGCTTGGAGAGTACACTTGCCAAAATCCGTTTCAGAAAATATAACGTAGGAGGCCCTCATCACACACTAGTTTCAATCATATCATCACATTGTTGCTTACCACCTGCCAACTTCATTTATTCGACATCTAGTACATTTAGCTACGCAAAACGTAGATACCATAATCAGCAATCACTAAAAAGAACCAAGTTTGACGCACAGAATTCTCATATTGATCGTCCTAGTTCTCGTTGGATGTAGTCCTAAAGTGATTACCATCCCATCGGACGACCAAAGTCCCAAGATTGCACGATTTGCATATGAGCCATTTGCGATGGTAGAAGTCGATACTATTGATAAGACGGCCATGCAGTACATTGGCCAAGTTGAGATTAAAGAAGGTGGCCTCACGCTGAATTGCACATTTGATACAGTAAAGAAACTCGCTAAAGAAGAAGCGCTCAAGCTTGGTGGCAATTGTCTCGTCATCACCAATCACAAAAAACCAGATGCCTGGAGCACATGCCATCGTATCTCGGCAGATATTTATAAGATTGACGATCCGAGACGCTATGAATCTGAAGTAACTTGGCACAAGAATAGAAAACTTGTTATTGACGATTTTAAAGGTCAGACAGAAAAGCGACCTTTCACAGCAGCCACCGCATCTGGATTTAGATCCCATATCGAGGGGAGACCAATTTCACCACGTAAGTATACGCTAGAATTGACTACCTATTTTGACTGCTACTCGTCCTACTTCAAGCGCACCGAGTTTGACTCGCAAGTCCTAGCTCACGAACAGATCCACTTTGACATATCAGAGCTATATGCTAGGAAGTTCATAGAGCGCGTGGAAGAAAGAGCCATGGATCTTAATGAGTTTTTGCAAGCCTACCCCGAGATAATAGATGCAATCTATCGTGAGATGCAACTAAAGCAAGATGAGTACGACGCAGAAGTATATCCAGACCCGTCTAAACAAGCTAAATGGGAAACATGGATCTCAGAAGAGCTAGAAAAGTA
>JAHDBH010000292.1 GCA_020630495.1 Saprospiraceae bacterium | reverse complement strand
AAGGATACTTAGCAGCCAGGTATCTATCAGCCAGCATGAGCTGCAGCTCCACTCGGGCGGTAGGTACCGTACCAGTGTCTGGGTCGCTACCTCAGCTACTCAGACGAGTCTCGATCATGACTTTGCTGACGATATCAGGATCGAGGTCGTGCATCCTGGAGGTGCCACTATGCTGGCACCATCAACACAGGTCATCAATGGATGGCAACTGTTTGAAGCCACATTTGTCTATGAATCGCCCTCTTACAGCGCTCCTGTAATCAGATTTTCCAATCTCGGTTCTGGAGATTTCTACATAGATGATATGAGGATCATGCCCTTCTCGTCATCTATGGTCACGTATGTATATGAGCCAGATAGCTATAGACTATCGGCTGAGCTAGATCAGAATCATTTCGCGACACTTTATATTTATGATGATGACGGAAATCTTACTGTCATAAAGAAAGAAACAGAGCGTGGCATCAAGACCATCCAAGAATCTCGTAGCTACATCAAAGAAAGATGAGACGGACACCTGGCCAATATCATCTCAGGATACTCTCCTCATGCTCACTAGTGATGGGACTATTGATCACGGCCTTGAGTCCCCTGTATACACAGATACCCGACCTGCAGAAGCTCAAGACAGCGCTGTCTACTATGTCCGATCAGTCCGTAGCAGCATGGACTATCCACGAGGTAGTGATGCTAGATGATAGCATCGCGCTTGATCACGAGGTCACTTACGTGAAAATGCCAGCACGACAGGTACACCAGTCTGCAGAGCAGGTCATCATCATAGAAGACGGAATTTTCTGTTTCCTAGATCATAGTCATCGCAGTATCTTCCTGACACCCCCTCATGAGAATCTCGCTTTTACACTAGATGACTACCTAGCAAAGCTCAGCAGTGGACTCTATGTCTACACCGATATAGAGCATCACGACCAGTCTACTAGCTATACATTTACTGATACATCTGATCCATCCACACGATCTACTGTGGTCGTTGATCACAAGACACAGATGCTGAGTGAAATAGTGATGCAGTATATATGGAGACAGAGAGTCATACGCCGTGAGATCCATTTAACACCACTCAGCTCTACGCCACAGGTCATTACACTGGGAGAGATCGTAAAGATCTCTCAAGATGTCTACAAGTCCACTGAGGCCTATAGGTCCTACAGCCTCGCTG
>JAHDBH010000291.1 GCA_020630495.1 Saprospiraceae bacterium | reverse complement strand
GCGCCGTAGGCGATGTACTTATGAATGTGCTTTGTCGCGAGGCGGCGGAGTAGATTGTTTTAGGACTTGGTAACAATAAACAAGGGGCGAAGATCTGTGATCTTGCACCCCTTGTATCATATTGTACCAGACCCTTAACGCAGTTCGTAGCGAATCTGACAGCTCTCTGATGGAAAGCTATCTACCATGGCTTGCTTGACCAGATTTGCATGGGCGATGAAGGCATTTTCTTCAAACACGCCTGTCAGGAACAGTCGTCTCGGTGATATACTTCCGTCCTCATGCATGTAAGGCTGACCTTGAGTGCTATAATAGAATGAGTCACCTCTAATACTATCGCGCCTCATAGGAAAAATGATCATCTCATTGAGTACGTATTCATTGTCTGGAACTCCAGGAAAGTGACGCACATAAAGCAGATTAAATAAACTGCTATCCACGATGATGTCATTGCGCTCTGCTATACCACAGATACTCTCTGATCTGTACACATCCGCGACGCATCCATACTCATTGTACACGTATGCACCTTCCTTACACAAGCAGGTGCCGCGATCACACTCCTCATTCACACCTTCACAGTCTGCGCATGGTAGCGGTGTGGGATCGCAAGAAAACAAGAGTACTAGAATTACACTCGCTAAGAGGTACAGCTCCTGTGCAAACCGTCCTTTCATCACTGAATATTTTGAAGAGTCAGATCGCACTCTGCAGCAACGCGTGTAGATCCAATAGGTATCCATCGAAGATTCAGAGGGATAGTACCATCAGGAAGTAACTCACCATATGCATGCAGAATCGTGAGTGTATCTCTTATTGGACTATCTAAATATGTGAAACGAAATTCATTCCCTTGCCATTTCACTCCGTCTTGTACCGGTACCTGAATAAATCCGTATGAGGTGGATGAATCTCCCCATGTAATGAGAGCCTCAGGACGATCTTTTACAACTGCCAAACCCATACCATCAAACTCTCGACAAGCCTCATCTGAAACATACCAGAAGTCTTCAGCTAAGCATCTGGTCCCTACACGCTCTCCTTCTTTACACTCGCAGGCATCGTTTACGCATACAAATTGCTCATCGTTCTCGCACCACCTACATCCTTCTGGGACTACTTCAGGGTCTTCTTTACAACTGAAAAGCAGGAGCGAGCAGCAAAATATAATTGGTAGATATTTCATAA
>JAHDBH010000290.1 GCA_020630495.1 Saprospiraceae bacterium | reverse complement strand
CATCTCTCACAGCGCTGATGAGCTGTGCCTGACTGTGATCTTTCCAGTACGCTATATCAGTGGTGTCCATGGGAGCTTCTGCACGAAAAAAGGCCAACCCGTGAGGATTGGCCTTTGCAATATAGGTTGATCCTACAGATAGCTCTAGGCTGTCTGTGATTTCTTTTGATCCCCGCGAGCTACTAGAGCATTGTAGATGCTCGCAGGCACTTTATATCTTGCCGCGATCCGTGCGTAGTCTAGTGGCCATAGCATCACTTTGGCTCCACCCGGATACGTGTCTGCATTGTCAAATGTCTCGCGATTTTCTCGCTGGGGTAAATAGCTCTCAGCAGGCATGTTTTCTGCTAGTACGATCGCATGCTTATTTAGCTCTATATGGAAGTATCGGAAGTCTGACGCAGGCTGTATCTGCGAGATGTTGACGTCATTGATCAGTGCTCCAGCATTGATGAGTAGATCATCTATGAGAAGTGCATGATCTGGAGATACATAGAGATCAGATGATGGTACGCCTGCTGAGACTGTATCTGCAGCTATGCGTACAGGATAGTATGATTCCGCTTTGTCGGTAGCAGCGAGTGTCTGATAGCCAATCCACTTGATAGCTACTTCTTCGCCTTCTGCGGTGATGACTGTGTCACCTACTTTAAGGTCTTCTACGCGGGTGTTGCCCTTGGTAGTCTTTACATGAGTTCCTTCTAGGAAGCACTCGTTGACCATTCCTTGCGTGTTAGTGCCCTCAAATGCCTGCCAAGAGCCATCAGGTAAGCGCTGGAGAGAGGATCCTACGGGCGTTCCGCCATTTTGAGAAACACCGATATCTGTACTTGTAAGTCCATCGGCAGGCCCCTCAGTTGCGGTGAACGTGCCTTCATAACTCAGGAATTCACATACCTCATTAGTATTCGTATTGTTCAGAGAGAGTCCGTCAGGCCCTCCGTTTTGAATGCTTGATGGCGACAATACGATATAAGCAAATCCGTCACCGCTATCTACAGCTGGTCCTGATCCTAGGGAGAGGGTATTGTAAACTGTTCCATTAGCGCCATTGTATAAGGAGACGGTATAGTCACCAAGTTCCGTACCTGCTGGCACGCGCACTTCTACAAATTCTCCTACATCACCACCATCATTGTCGTAGTGTATTTCATTAATAATTGGTCCTCCCGTTGGCATAGTCGTTGGAT
>JAHDBH010000289.1 GCA_020630495.1 Saprospiraceae bacterium | reverse complement strand
GTACGTCTAGTCCAGATACGGACATAGCTGCTGAGATGACTCAGCTGCCCGTGGATACAGAGCCGACTGCAATGCAGCAATCTGTCCCTATGGCCAGTGCTGTAGATGACCAAGTGGATCGCTCAGCGCAGGACAGTAGATCTACGATCGCTCAGTATGAGAAGACCGCGACTACTGCTACAGCAGATAAAGTGAACAGCAGCAATACTGCAGCACCATTAAAAAATAGACCGAGCAAGAGCCACTCAGCTCTCGCGAGCAAATCGACCATTGCCGCAGCATCACATCAGACGAGCGACATAGATCCAGTGACTGACTCATACGATGATGTGCCATCAGCGACTCTCAGCAGTCCCTCTGCACGCATGGCAACCGCCACCAATGATGGACTATCAACTTACTCTAGACAAGCTGTAGCTCTGGACCAGAGCTCATCGTCAGCGACTATGCCAGCTAGCGAGTCACCTAGCAGTACGGGCTTTGCTAGGACATCTACAGCGGCAGTCGCACGCGGAATCTCTTTAGTACCAGCTGCGCTGACCTCTAGGATGATCCATCCACTGAGCATAAGTGCGTCTGAAATATCTACCAGCTCACAGCTACAGCAGTCTCTGATCACTACGTCACCTCTAGCACGCAAGCCTGGACCGTGGATGATCGCTGCTCAGGCACATATGCACACTACAGATCTAAAACAAGCTTATCAGCTAGGCATAGCCAGATCAATATTCGAGTCTTCTAAGTGGTCTGTCGATCTGGGCCTGCACTATCAGTTTCTCAAGGTGCAGCAATCGAGCACACAGGATATAGCGGCTTTTAATAGCTCAGCAGATGCGGAAAATGTCACCATCGATACTGGTGGTGAGACCTCAAGCGTTGTTTCCACTTCGCAGAGCCTTCTCGCCATTGTGAAAGAGGCACATCAGCTGCAGCTCGAGGTACGTGCCAATCGTGAACTGTCTAGTCGTGTATCTGCATTTGGCGCCGTGGGCATATCGCGAGTGATGGGTGTAAGAGCGCCTTATGAACTCGCTGCGGAGCGCGATGGTCAATCCTTTAATCCAGAAGTGCTGGAATTTGCCTACAATAGACGTAGCAATTTCCAAGTAGACGAGGAGCTGGGCGCTGTGAATGAATGGGATGCACAGCTCTCCGCAGGTCTCACGTACCGATTATCACCGCGCCTCTCAG
>JAHDBH010000288.1 GCA_020630495.1 Saprospiraceae bacterium | reverse complement strand
GTATGTGTCGGTAAAACTTATTGATATTCCTTGTGGCAGCCAGTAATTGACCGTCAGATATAGAGTGACGCGCTTCTAGATTTCTAAGAATAGAAAATAATCTAAGGATACTATTCTCATCATACCCGGTCTTAGTATGCAATATATGCGCTTCAGCCTCTGTAAATCTTACATCTCGGATATAGTACTTGCGCGATAGTAAGTCACGAAAGTACTGTACACGTTTTCGCAGTATAAGATCAGGTCTACCATACTGAAAGTAGGTACTTCCTACAGTGCGAGTATAGTCCAGGCTCTCATTATTATACGGTCTGAGGATGGGTATCATCTTCTGCTCTCGCTTGATGAAGGACAGTACATACATACCTATCCCAAATAAAATTAAATACCAAGCCACCCTCAGATGTGGATCAGATAATATCACGCGCAGTCTTGAGCCAGACTGCTGCACGGATAATTCTTTATACCCATCCCAGTAGATGTCTTTGTCTGGAAGATATGATAGCGCATGAGCTGCATAGTCACGCGAGTCATTCCTCAGAATATGATAATTAGTAAATGCCTCAGGCTGAGAGTGGAGATAAAACATCCCTTCGCCATAGGGAAGTCTGATAAAGTTGACATGCGTGTCCTGTGTCATCCCTAGGACTTCCACACTATCACTCGCGTAGGTAAGATCAAATTCTGAAAAGCTCCACTGATAGTTTATTGGATATGGCCCCAAGGTGTCACCTCGTACGATGATCTGATTGAGGCTGTAATCTGGTGCATTGATCGAGCGAAGCGGGCTCCACTGAGCCCGATCCGCACTATCCAGGGTGACATATGACCAGCGACTGTACGAAATATCAAAACTATCAAGTAGCGCTAGTAAGGAGCCCGACATGACTTGAGAGCTGATAAAGCAATCTTCTCCTGAGGCCACGTAGCGCTCCAGATTTTCAAAGCTATAATCGTCTATGCCCACATCTCTGTCGATCAGCAGTATGGTATGATCTCGGAGACTACTATCCGCCAGCTCGAGATACATACTCTGGTTGCTTCTATATATCTCACTCTGAGGAAACAGATCTGAGAGATTTTCATAAAGCACTCTGCATCCGTAGGGCAATTTCTCACTACTGGTAAAGCTATCTCGCCAGTTGAGTTCCTTAGGAGAAAGCACAGAGACCAGTATCATGATCAGCAGAT
>JAHDBH010000287.1 GCA_020630495.1 Saprospiraceae bacterium | reverse complement strand
CTGAGAGGCGCGGTGATAATCGGTACGTGAGACCTGCGGAGAGCTGTGCATCCCAGTGATTCACGGCATTGAACTCCGCATCTACTGGGAAATTGTTGCGTCTATTGTAGGCAAATTCTAGCAAGCCAGGATCTGTGGATTGTCCATCACGTCCCGCATCGAGCTCGTAGGGCGCTCTTATACCTATCACTCGCGATACGCCTATGGCACCGAAGACAGATATCCTATCAGAAAGTTCACGACTGGCGCGCGCTTCGAGCCGCAGCTGATGTGCTTCTTTTACAATGGCGAGAAGAGTCTCAGATGTAGACCCTTCGCTGGAAATCTGTCCACTGCCAGTATCTATAGTAACGTTTTCCGCATCAGCTGAGCTATTGAAGGCTGCTATATCTTGACTACCTGCGAGCTGCACCTGGAGATACTGGTAGTGAAAACCCAGATCGATCGACCACGTAGAAGACTCGAAAATGGATCTAGCTATACCAATCTGATAGGCTTGCATCAGATCCGTAGTATAAGCATGCGCCTGTGCTGAGATCATCCATGGCCCAGGTCTGCTAGCTGCAGGTACTGAGGTGATCATGGATTTCCTAAGCAGTGGGACGCTAGGTATAGAAATGAACTCTGTCGACAGCGGATGGATCATACCAGATGACAGCGCTGGTGGTGCTAAAGTGATATCGCGAGTAGCGACAGCCTCTGTAGATGGTAGAGTCAGGAGAGTAGTGCTAGCTCTATTACTGGATGACACAGCCGCTTGTGATGAAGCATGATCCGCAGCTAGAGCAGCATTCGTGGATCGTGGTGGTAGATCATTGACCGCCGCTGCATCGCTGATAGAAGTGTTTGCTGCTGCCTCTGATGTGACATCGTCTGATAGATCAGTCGCTAGATCTATATCCACTACCTGATCAGATCCTTGAGCCAGGGTCGAGTTGCTCACTGGTAGCAAGATAGTTTTACTAGACTTACGTGTATGAGTAGCGCCAGAAGTCCCCAGGTTCAAGTTATCCGTAGTGGTGGTAGTCAGCTTGTTCTTGGCAATTGTAGATCTACTGTCTAGCGTAGGATCACTCTTATGATCGTGGTCAGCACGGGATGCATCCATGAGCGTCTGTTCTGTAGTCGGCTTGTTTTCCACGGGCAGCTGAGTCATCTCAGCAGCTATGTCCGTATCTGGACTAGACGTAC
>JAHDBH010000286.1 GCA_020630495.1 Saprospiraceae bacterium | reverse complement strand
GAGAATGTCATGAGAGCTGTTCACGACGATGGATTCATAAGTCACTACTTTTATGATGGCGGTGGAGAGAGAGTCTTGAAGCTTTCGCAAAAGTATCAGACCATATATGTCAACGGTGAAGATGCTGGATCTAGGAGAAATGCTTATGACTGGACCATGTACGCATCTCCAGAATTTGTGGTGCGCAGCTCTGGAGAATACACGAAACACGTGTACATTGGATCTGAAAGAATCATGAGCAAGATAGGGAATGAATTGAGTTATGTGGGCTCTAAGCCGAGACCGCTCGCTACAAGCAATGAAGATAACATTCCATCCCTCTACGAACTCACCAAGCCCAAGAAAAACCTCATGGAGCAGATGATGCTGGGCAACTATGAAGAGTTCAATGCAGAGTCACAGCTCGACATACCATCTTCCGATCCACTCGGTGGACAGACTGTCATATTTGCTGATCCGTACAGCGGTGATGCTCCTGAGGCCTTCCAGTATTTCTTCTCTCGTGATCATCTAGGTACATCGAGCTATCTTACAGATGCTTCTGGTGAAGTGATTGAGCATCTAGAATACATCGCCTTTGGCGAGACATTCCTGGAAGAGCGTTCTACCAACTACTCTACTCCGTATCGCTATACGGGTAAGGAGCAGGATTGTGAGACGGGGCTCTACTATTATGGTGGGAGGTATTATGATGCGAAGATTTCGAGATTTATCAGTGTCGATCCCCTGGCAGATCAACGAAGCTGGGTTAGTCCTTATAATTATGTACAGAATAATCCTGTAATGAAAGTTGATCCAACTGGAATGTTGGATACGTTGCCACAAGCACTTGGACCTACTGCAACTATCTCCGCAAGTAGAACTGGTATTTATGATCAGACCCCAGAACGGTATGGCTCTAATTTTACATTAGAGCAGTGGCAATCTCAGCATGGATGTGAAGGATGTTCATATGAAAATACACAAGGTTTTTGGTCAGCGGGAGATAATGGAGCTTTTGATGCTTCTGTAGCTGCTCATGATAAGGCTGAGGCAGAAAGAATTGCAGTTGAAAAAATGATGATGTTTGCATTGTGGTATTCTATGATTGCAGAAGTGACAGCACCAGGTGGTGGAGGTGGACCTACTAATGGTGCGATTTATAAAGGACCGCATCCGAGAAGCTTTAGTTATAATAAAATGTACAACCATC
>JAHDBH010000092.1:5418-9144 GCA_020630495.1 Saprospiraceae bacterium | reverse complement strand
CATGTATTAAGCCTCCCGCTAGCGTTCATCCTGAGCCAGGATCAAACTCTCCATCATAGTTTGTAGTATAGTTTGTCCTCGCTCACATCTGTTGATCGTTCTAAAACTCTCATCGTGATATCTGTTATTCTTCACTAGTCGTATGTATATGCCGCCCATCTTGCAAGCAAGATGTCGATGCACATACAGTGCTGTTCTCTCCCGTTCTTTCAAAAAACTTTTGCCCACTTCAGAAACAATAACTCGCCACACATTTGTGACCCCTGTTTCGATTGGGACGGCAAAGATACGCTCACACTTTTGACCTGTGCAACACCTAATTCAAAAAAACTTCAAAGTTTTTCTCAGTGCTCTCAGCAAGACCCTAATTATCAGCGCTTTATGCCGCCTACATTCTGCAAATTATTTTCGCTTCGTGTAGCCTACCCATTGGCAGGGACGTAATAAAGGCGCTAAGCACCCTCAGAGTTCCAGCAGCTCCAAAAAAATCTCACTTTTTCTTACCTCACCCCTCTCAGCGCCCCAGAAGACCCGCCATGCGGGCATCCTGACGTACTATCCAGCCCCTTCACCCAGCTCTCTCCAGAGGTCATGCGCTCACCAGCATCGCTTCTTGATAACTCGGAGACCCGTCTCGCCTTCTGCAGCTCAAGTACGCATTGATCACCTACTCGTGCTCCAAGTCTCACGGAGCATGGCATTCCTACAGTAAGCACTTCTATCTTTCATCGCCGATAGCGAGCACCTCTGCTTATAGTCATATATGCTACAGGCCTTTCGGCCAAAATTGAATCTTTCTGCTCTCACCGAGACCTTAAGAAGCTTGCCTGACAAGGAGTCCGCCACGAGCCACTGATGATGGAACTTTCAAGCCTTACCTGGACATGTAAACCCTTATTAGGCTAGGATGAGACGGATGGGCCTTTCGGCCAAATGAACTTCTCTGATATCCCCGACACCATACAAAGAGGTATAGCAAGACATCCGATACTGACTACTTATGACACGACCTTAAGGGCTTAGCTAGATGAATCCTCCCAAGGTCAAGTAGGTAAGACGGGTTGACCTTTCGGCCAAATTGAGTTTTCTGCCCTTCGGCACAGCCTCACGCACTTCTCCGTGCAGCTAATGGCTCAGATGATCCAGTAAGCACTACTGCTACTCATGTCCTGAGATCGTCACTATATAATGTATAGGAAGTTGCAGACGCGTTTAGACTCCGCGAGTCTCGTAGTATCGCGAGAGTTTACGGTCAAAAGCCCCCTCACAACATGCCTAAAGAAACCAAGTCTCCGGATACGACCCAATCTCGACTACCATCAGTCTGCTGCGCAGTGGTACAAGGCCATGAAGCACTAGATGTCTCCACAAGGCATTTGGACGAAAGTCCGCGGAGACTACCAATGAGAAGATTACCGGCAAAGGCCCGCTCCACAAGCTCCATTAAAACAAAGAGGGACCAAGCATAGCCTGATCCCTCATCATGAGCGCCCCCATCTGGACTCGAACCAGAGACCTATTGATTAACAGTCAACCGCTCTAACCAACTGAGCTATGGAGGCGTGCAAAAAAATTTGCGACGGCAAAGATAAGAGACTCCTCGATATAGATGCCAATATAGTGAGAAAACTTTGCCTCTATAGCACTCTACGCATACCGAGCGGTGGTACATCATCTCAGCTGCTACCAGGAGGGTCACTATGCAATCTGCTTGTATAGACCCGAATGTCAGTGCCGGACCATCGCTGACACGTCTACCACGGTGCGCTTTGCAGCGAAACATCAGATCCATTTAGTCAGCCCAATTTGCTTATTCACGCTGCTGATGTCGCGCTTCGCAATGGATGGCGATATATAGAACATTGTAAAAAGCATCTTTAGCAGTATCCTATGAGAAGTTGCCTACCCAGTCCGAGTATACAAATCCATTATATGTTAAGAGAAATCGCAAATAAAATGGAGACGTAAATAATAATAAATCACTCCTCTAGTCACAGAGTAATTCTAATCGCCCTCGTATATCCATCACATATATCAATAATTACCACATCAGCACAGCGATCTTAATCAATAAAGTATCTGCCAGATCACACATAGATGACTTTCAGAAGCACCTGTAACTACTCACTACAGGTAGAGCTTGTATAACAAAGGTTATACAGAAAGATTAATGTACTTTCTTGAAATTTGCTTAAAGCACCAGTGGAATGTTATATAGATTTTAAGTCCATAATTTTTATCACTTAATTCACTAGGCACTACTGACGCAGATAAGAAGACGAAAATAAGCTATCAATATTGCTTGCTACACCAGAAAGTTATATAGACTTATAGGCTATAAAAAATAAAACCTAAAGTTCCAAGCGGCGTACAGCAAAAGAACAAACAAAAAACGATCATGTAAATAAAACAACCTCTTACAATCCTACCCCATGTCAAAACACCAGCATTTCCCCATAGCCATAATAGCGGCCCGCCAAGCAATCGTAAAAAAATTGCGCCTCACTCTATGCTTGCCACAAGATACGGAGATCACACATTACAGGAGCATCAAGGAATTTCTACACTCTACTACAAGTCTTAGGCACAGAAAAATTTATATATATACGGAGTCGATTTGCTCAGATTTCTGTGAGCTAGCACTCCAGTGCGAAAAAAAGCACAATGCTATCTTGTACGTGTGCACACTACCCACAGAGGGGAAATTTGCCGTGTACTCTCTCCACAGGCATCTACTCCAAGAGCTAATGAATGGTCATGACCACCAAGAAGCCCATCACAGCTCTGTGATACAGCGGACTGGAGAGTCACTTATCGACTCTACGCTAAAGCAAGAGAAATCGACTACGACGACTGACTATGACCCAGAAGACGAGCTTACGCCTAGGGAAAAAGAAATACTCCTCCTGCTCCGTCAGGGACATATGTACAAGGAAGTAGCAGTCCTCCTACGCATCAAGCTAGGAACTGTAAAGCAACACGTACACAGAATATACTGCAAGCTACGAGTCAACAATAGAACCGAAGCCATCAACCTCTACTACAATACCGAAGCCAAAAATAATCTAGCATGACTATCCGAGAAGTAAGCAAGAGGGAATCGGAGATCATCAATCTCGTTTCTCAGGGATATACCTATCAAGAAATAGCCGATAGGCTCTACCTATCCATTCACACCGTAAAAACGCATGTAAAAAACATCCATCGAAAAATGGAATGTAGAAATACAGCGCATATGATTACCAAAGCATTCCAAAGTCAAATAATTCAGATAGGAGAAGTTACTATCGAGTCACAGGCCATATGACATCTCATAGATCGATATGATATTCCTAATGCGCTACATGAGCTCGACTCATAGGGTGCATTAGGATTTTTTTTGTTTTACTATATGCTTAACCATTTCGTGCGTTAGGATCTTTTTTTGCAGTATACGTAAACCCAATTCATGCATCAGGAATTTGGGATAAGACTACTTGTAGGGATAAGCAACAGGAATTCTATGGCTTATGTGTATAGACTTGACTGCAGCGAGCGTAAAATTTCGTTGCGGAGAGATATTGGATTTATTCAGAATTAATCGTCTAGTGTTTTATTTCGTCGACGGTATTCGCACCTAGGATCTATCTGCCCACCTTAGGTAGGCGGGCCTGCCAACCGTCAGTCAGGCTTCACCTCCTCGCCATAGCCCGCTAAGCCTAATCTGCCAAGTCTGCCGACCTCTGG
>JAHDBH010000092.1:0-5318 GCA_020630495.1 Saprospiraceae bacterium | reverse complement strand
TCACCTCCTCGCCATAGCCCGCTAAGCCTAATCTGCCAAGTCTGCCGACCTCTGGCGGGCCTGCCGACCGTAGGTGGGCCTGCCGCTATGGCAGCTAGCCCCTATCCATAGAAGCCTAATGCACGCAATGGGTTAAGATCGATGAGCTATCGAGCAATGATCTAGATCCTGCACACTTGGACTATACCAGCAGCGGAGATCAAATAAGACACCACATCTATTCCAAGAGAAAGCCCCATCACGAATGGCTCGTGACGGGGCTCCTACTATGCGTACGAACAAGTCGGGAATGTCCCTTGGGGTTACTTTCCTTGTGAGACTAGTTTCTCTACAGTAATCAATCTTTCTTCAAAGCTCTTGAGCTTAGCTTCCTGGTCTTGCACGGCTGCTACTAGGATGCTGATGAGAGCATTGTAATTGATTGATTTATACTTCTCACCATCCTTGAAGGTGATTTCAGATACGATGTCTGGTAGAATCATCTCCACCTCTTGAGCTAGTAGTCCATACTGCTGACTCATAGGAAGATTGAGATTATCATATTTCTCAGCGTCAAACTTGTACTTCTGAGGAGCAAGCTGAGAGATAATGGATAGAGCATTGATCAGCGGACGGATATCAGTCTTGAGTCTCTCATCTGATAGGCCTCTGATCTCACCAGATACTGCGATGTTTCCATCAAAATTGAGTATATCAGTTATCGTCACAGTGTGCGTAGAAAGCGAGTTGTCAGCGCCATAGATTCCATCGCCACCAGCAGATCCTTGAGGACCTGCAGGACCTTCTGGACCTTGGCAATCAAGGACATTGTACATACCATCTCCATTGACGTCCTCTGTGCCATCACCTATACCGTTGGCATTGGTATCCCAGCAAGGAAGACCAGCAGGGCCTTGTGGGCCAGCAGGACCAGCGGGACCTTGAGCTCCAGCTGGACCAGCAGGACCAGCGGGGCCAGCGGCACCATCTGCACCATCGGCGCCGTCTGCACCATCGACACCATCGGCGCCATCCATTCCATGACAGTCATTGATATCAACTTGGTTATCCCCATTGACATCCTCAGTAGCTAGCTGCGCGATTCCGTCTCCGTTAAGATCCCAGCAAGCGACACCGTCAGCACCGTCAGCACCAGTGGGGCCGGCAGGACCAGCAGGACCAGCAGGGCCAGTAGGGCCAGCCGGGCCTTGTGCGCCATCGACACCGTCTGCACCCGCTGGACCTTGCGGACCTTGGACGCCTTGCGGACCTATAGGACCTATGGGACCCGTAGCACCGTCTGCACCATCAGCTCCATCAGCACCGTCAGCACCTGCAGGTCCTTGTATACCCTGAGGTCCTTGGATGCCTTGCGGTCCTTGTGGACCTGCACAGTCAGCCACTGTGAAAAAGCCATCATTATTTGTATCCTCAGCAGGATCACCTTGACCATTAGCATTTAGATCCCAGCATGGCAGTCCCATAGCGCCTTGTGGACCAGCAGGGCCTGCTGGGCCCTGTGCTCCATCAGCACCATCTACACCATCTACGCCATTAGCCCCAGCGGGACCCTGGGGGCCTTGAGCACCAGCTGGACCAGCGGGACCTTGAGAACCAGTGGCTCCTGTAGCACCAGTGGGTCCAGCGGGACCTATAGGACCTTGTGGGCCCTGTATACCTTGAGGACCTGCTGCGCCAGCCGCACCAGTGGGACCTGCTGGACCTACACAGTCGTCTGTATTGTACATTCCGTCTCCATTGACATCCTCTGCGCCATCGCCTACGCCATTTCCATTGGTATCCCAGCAAGCTAGACCTGCAGGGCCTTGCGCACCTATAGGGCCTTGCGCACCCGTAGCACCAGGAACTCCCATAGGACCTTGCGCACCCTGCGGGCCAGCAGGGCCTATAGGTCCCTGCGGTCCCACGGGACCTTGAGCACCATCTACTCCATCTGTCCCGTTCGTACCGTCCGTGCCGTCTGCACCTGCAGGACCTACTGCACCAGTAGCTCCTTGAGGACCCACTGGTCCTTGCTGGCCTACAGGACCTTGCGGACCATCTGCTCCATCAACGCCATCAGCACCCATCGGTCCCGTGAGATCGCTACTAGTGAATGATGTACCATCAGTATAGTTAATGGTAAATGTTCCGTCACCATTATCCACTGTACTCACTACGCATCGCGGACATGTACCAGTGTCATCGTCATTGAGATTGACATCATACGAGTCGCCATTGTCTGCAGTCCCAAGCACGGCATTGTCTCCGCCTTGAGGATTGACGAGCTCTACTGAGAGTATCTCTACTCCTTCTACGATGACATCATCTATAGAGGTAAGAGTAACGCACATTTCTGTACCGACTCCTGCTGGAAAAGATACTGTAAACACACCAAGGGTCTGGATATCACTACCATCCTGGGCTACAGATGAGGCTGCTACCTGTAGATCCACCGTCGTCGCATTAGCTGCGCTGGGATTGACGATGGCGACGCATATATCTGCTGTGGTAGATCCAGCACTTGCGTCTTCGAAAAATTCTATGTCACTATTTGATGATATATACACCTCTGTCTGCGCGGTCATGGAGACCGTCATGAAAAGGCAAACACATAATGACAACACTGATTGAAGTATAGTTTTCATTACATAAATTAAATTGGTTATAAAGTGGTCTTTTATCAGAAAAAGATATCAGAACAAATGTCTAACCACACTTCAGCGAGGACAATAGAACCTTTGTTATAACTATTTTTAGTGAGTATATATAACTTGAAAAATACCCGATCTACTCGGTGAAGTCTTCGCTGAGGATAAACTAGCTATCTACCCAGATCGATCTACTCTTGTGGGACCACGATTTATAGTACGGAATCACAGCACCTTAGATATTTTAACATATCCTCATATGATAATGAGCAGTGCAATCCTTCGCCTTTTCACATCGGCGAATTGTAGATCTTGGATGACCACACTCTGGTCGCTCACGCGGGCCTTAAAATCATGCGATCACTTTATGAAATATTGAGTTATATAACAATAATACAAGTTATTTTATGAATACCCACATAGTCGTAGTGCCTCATAGTAGCGTCTATAAGCATTTACCATTAATGGTGTATCTTATCATGATTAGGGCAGAGTCACACATTTAGCTATAATTTATTTAAAATCATTCCCATCTCAAGTCCATCGATTTGGGGCATAATCCGCATTGGTGAAGTCGAATTATTATCGACTCACTATACCGACTAGTAATTTCATATTTTAACCGCTATAATAAATGGTGTGTCAAGCATCCATACGTGACATGATCTTGCTTTACAAATAAGTGCATAAGGAGAAACGGACAGGGTTGACGTAACCATACTGTGAAACGTTTTCCCTAGCATCATTTTTATCCATGACACATATCAATCTTAGTTCATAGTGTTCACGGCAGTGGCCCTATCGCGACACGGCATCTAAAAGGTGAGCTGCAAGCCCCTAGATAGTAAAGCGATGCCGTGCCAAGAGTGAGATATAGCATGAGACTTCTTTGCGTCTTACCATCTTACAGTCTACGGACGATAGCACGTACTTAGCCCCTACGCGCTATATACCACACATTGTCACTTCTCTGTAGCAACTCTTGAGGATCGCGACCATCCAGTCGGTACCGCACCATTTCGCTATAGGGGGGACTATCCCAGACACGACTCTCCCCTATGATCTTATAGTCTGTAAGGTCCAGTCTATGAGCATCTCTGCCGTGATAGATCATGAGGTCAGCCTGGTCCTGAGCCTCCTCTGGATAGGGCTGTACGAGTTCATCTACTCGACCACCAGAGGCGACTCTGAGCCGACTACTGACTTTCTTATGGTGATATATGGTGAGCTCTGCATCTACGGCCTCTAAGCGCACCAGCTCGCTATAGAGTTGCTTGCCATGACCTGGCATACCCAGTGGCACCACTGCTAAGAAAAAGGCTAAAAATCCCGCACAGACAAGCGCACTTACGTGCAGACTTGCTGATCTCCAGTGGTCATGAAGCACGCGTCGCCAAGCAAGCGCTATGCCCAGGGTCATCACGACGGACACTATCATATGCCAGTGCCAACCACGCACTATATATATATGTATCGCAACGAGTATAAATAGCAAGCTGAGCACCATAGACAGCACCGTGACCGTCCCTCGCAGCACCCGCAAGCGCCACTCAGTAGCTGATTTCGCCCATAGCTGCACATAGCACAGTATGACCAGTGGATACATAGGTAGCAAGTACCGGACGTAGAGTTTATATACAAAGGAAGCCGTGACAATCATGACACCAGCGGTAAGTAAAGTAAGCCACCAGAGGGCTGGATCAGATTTGGCGCTATTGCGCAAATGCCTGAGCGGCCTAGACGCCAAGATTGTAGACCATGGAAGGAACAACCACACTAGACCAGTGAAACATACGAGAAAATTTCCGGCATTGAGCCAGATCGAAGGTTTCATCCGCTCCCCCAGTTGATCATTGAAAAAAACCTGTAAGGCACTATCTCCATGGAGGACGTAGACCGTGATATACCACCAGAGTCCAAGCACTAGTCCTAGGATCACGGCAGGGGTATTCCACAATCTGCGTAGTGAGACTCTTCTCCAAGGATTGACAGCAAAGAAGATCCAGATAAGACCAAAAAATACCAGGGCAGGAATCCCCTTGGCCATCACAGCCATACCTCCACCGAGATAGCAGATCCAAGTATACCTCCTCGAGTACTTGGGTGTGCTCCAGATGCCAATGAAACCCCAGACGTAGCATGCGATCCACATCAGCAGATAGATATCTGTCAGCGACTGCGAACTAGACATGAGTACGTAGAGATTGACCAAGGTAAAGGGAAAGGCGAGTACTGCGATATCAGCCTCAGCGATATCATCAGATAGATTAGCTGAACTCAGATACACGCGCGCAGCCCGATAGACAAACCATGCGCTCACCAGTCCGCCTATCATGAATGGCAGTCGACTGCTCCACTGCGAGATACCAAACAAATGATAGCTCAGCACCACTGCCCAGTAGGTGAAGATGGGCTTCTTGAATCTAAGCAGGCCATCTGCCTCATAAGGCGTGATGTAATCACCATGCAGCAGCATAAAGGCCGCACCATCCGTATAAAAGACTTCGTCAGGAAAGTAAAATAGATAGTGAAATGCCGATGGACCTACTAGCGCGATGAATATCGCCGCCAGCGCGATCATGTAATTACGGTCTGAGTGAAGGTATGAAGTCAGAGATGGCATGAGGGCAAAGGTCGGTGATGGGCTCAAAAGACAGGAAAAGGGTTCCTGTGCATTATGACCATTGC
>JAHDBH010000091.1:4495-9192 GCA_020630495.1 Saprospiraceae bacterium | reverse complement strand
TCGAACCAGTGACCTCTGCCCTGTCAAGGCAGCGCTCTAAACCAACTGAGCTAATGTTCCTCTCTTCCTATGGATGATCTTTCTCCCATAGTCCAACAAAAGTAGCTCATATCCGAGATATCTCATAATCTTACGGATGTCAATGTTTGTCACCGCTCAATACGCTATACCGCTAAATCGTAGAGTCCATTACTCAATTTGATACTCCTGTATTCTTGATTCCTACTTGATCGCAAGCATGCCTCTCTTGCCCATTCTCACTTTAACCTGCATTGGACCCATCAATGGGCTTTAAAGACCAGGCAGGAGTGTAAAAAGCATGCTATTCGTATGCTTCGGCTCATGTATTCACATCCCCTCTACGGGACGACACCACGGCAAACTAATTTGGCCTATTTTACACTTTATACTAAAGTATATAATAGGTCAACCAGGTATGTGCACCCTACCCGACCTCTGCTAACCACCACAATTCATCGTCCTCACGCCACTCAGCCTCTAGTCACTTTCATCTCCACAAATCGCAGCTGCGAAACTCCAAAACTAGCATCCACAGACATTGCCAAGCCAAAATCCACTCTTGTAGCGGAGCGGAAATGCAGACACCTCACTCGGATAATCGGACTCCGCTGAGTTTGTATCATAAATATTTTACACTTTATACTAAAGTATAAACCTATACCACCATAGAGCTAAACTCCACCCAGCCCCGCCAAACCACCACAATCCATCATTCCCCACCACTCAGCCTCCGCTCACTATCATCTCCACGATTCAAGACTGAGACACTTCGTCAAAGAGAGCCAAAGACCTCACTTAACTACCTATAGTCATCCGTACAAAGCCAAAGTGAGGTCACTCAGCTGAGTCAAAGGCAGCCTCATCCTAACAAACCCTTCCCCTTCCCTAGTCTAGCTCACTCGCAAAAGTCTACCCACAACAAGATCTACTCCATAATTACACATTTCACCTGCCCAGACTCTACCCCATTCCACCACTGAAATAGATAGACACCAGGCGTGATCTCTCCCACATCTACCCCGCCAGCATCGCTTGATCTTCCACTCAGCACCGTTGCACCCTGAAGACTCACCAATCTATAGTTCCAACTCGGAAGATCAGTGGACACTTGAAGGAAGTCCCCTACTGGATTGGGATAAATTGTCACACGCGATCTTTCTACTTCCCTTGTAGAAACCGTCTCGGTACTGATCTTAAATATGCGCCCCTGATTATAGGCCGCCATGTACATTTCACCCGATAGATCTTCACCAAATGCACTGATTTCGCCACCCGCAAATTGCGCGATTCTACGATTTACGTAGCGCTCTGTGTCATCTTGAGCAAGAGACCATATAGTACCACTACAAAAATCTCCATAGATATAAGCGCCGTCCATGACGGGATATTCTTCTCCTCGATATACATATCCTCCAGTGACCGAGCATCCATTGCCAGGATGTGTATAGTCGTAAATTGGGAAGGTATAACTCATCTGGTCATTACAACCGCTTAGATTAAACTCAGCATTACCTTCATAGCAGCGCCAACCGTAGTTACTGCCACCTGGAGTGCCCGCTACTTCGAGATTGATCTCTTCGCGTGCATTTTGCCCTACATCTGCCATCCACATGTCACCCGTCTGCCGATCAAAGCTAAAGCGCCAGACATTTCTCAAGCCTGAGGACCAGATCTCATTTACGGCAAAGTCGTCATTCGCATAGGGATTGTCTTCTGGGATGCAGTAATCTACATCACAGCGGACGTCTATACGAAGCATTTTGCCGAGGCTACTCATCAAGTCCTGCCCCAGGTCCATCGGATCGCCTCCAGCTCCACCATCTCCCGTGCTGATGTACAGATAGCCATCAGGCCCAAAGGCGATATCGCCTCCATTGTGATTACCAAATGGCTGATCAATGGTCAGTAATATATCCTCCGAGTCAGGATTAGCGACCTCAAGATTATCCGTACTAGCTCTGAATCGAGAGATGATCGTAGCACCATCGCCTCGTCGTGTGTAGTTCACGTAGAAGTCTCCCTCCGTTTCATATTCTGGTGAAAATGCCAGACCGAGCAGCCCCTGTTCGCCCTCGACGCTACGTACTCTATCGCGAATATCCAGAAAAGGCTCTGTCACTTTTCCGCCATCTTCACGAAGGATGCGGATGATCCCAGCCTTCTCCACGATATAGAGATCCGTAGTCTGCCGGTGCTGGATACACACAGGATTAACATATCCATTGGCAAGTTCTGTGAGATCAATTTCCCACTGTGCCGCTGCAGAACTCAGCACACAGACGAGCGAAAGCACAAGCAAGTAAGTCTTCATTGTCTATAGATTGTGCCTGTATAGATAGGCATCCATATCGACTTTAGCACTCAGCCTCAGCGACTTATCCGTCGCGATCATGTCACATGTCTAGATAGGACTTTCCTTGAGACTTTGCATCCATTTCCATGCTGTCTCGGTCATTTCATCAAGTCCTCTTTTGGCTTTCCAGCCTAGCACAGCATTGGCCTTGGCAGTATCTGCGTAGATCTTCATGATGTCTCCTAGCCGGCGATCATATACCTGGTAAGGAATCTTGCCTTTGACAGCTCGCTCTGCGCTCGCCAGCATTTCGAGGACACTCGTACCTGCCCCTGTCCCAAGATTAAAATAATCTATTCGACTACTCATATCATCCAGATGAGAAAGCGCCTTGACATGTGCTTCTGCCAGATCCATCACGTGTATGTAATCGCGTATCGCAGTACCATCTGGGGTGGGATAATCATCGCCCCACACACGCAGGTGCTCATGATCTCCGGCGGCGGTCTGCATGATATATGGCAGCAGATTAGCTGGAGTGCCAAGTGGTAATTCGCCGATGATGCCGCTAGGGTGAGCACCCACTGGATTAAAATATCGCAGACAGATCGCTTTCAGATCTAGCTCTTCTCCGTTGACCACATCGCGGATAATTTCCTCGCCGATCTGCTTGGTATTGCCATAGGGCGACTGCGCTGACTGGATCTCAGATTCCTCGGTCACGGGAAGAGTCAGTGGCTCGCCATACACGGTACAGCTGGAACTGAAAATCATTCTTGAAATTCCATGGGCGCCCATAGCCTCAAGCAGATAGATCAGAGAGCAAAGATTATTCCGATAGTACGGAAGCGGATGCAACACACTCTCCCCCACCGCCTTACTTGCTGCAAAATGTATGATACCCATAGCATCGTGATGACGCTGGATTGTCTCTAGGGTTTGAGTCCTTTCGGACAAATTTATCCTCTCCCAAGTCAGCTCCGTAGAGCACAGAGACTGAAGTCTATCCCATATACCCTCATGAGAATTGCTAAGATCATCTATGATCACCACCTGATAACCCTCCTCCGAAAGCGCCACTACAGTATGCGATCCTATATATCCAAGACCACCAGTGACAATGACTTTATTCATAGTGTTTTAGCTTATTTCCTTATAGATCACGACAGTACAGGGCACACATGGTCAAGATATTATATATTTGTGTCTTGCATATAATTAAACTTCATATATCTCATGGCTAAGGTAAAATTGGAATACATATGGCTCGATGGATACGAGCCCACGCAGATGATGCGTAGCAAGACAAAGGTAGTAGACGACAGCAAGATCACTGGCAATATTGCCGATCTTCCGATGTGGTCATTTGACGGATCTAGCACGGAGCAGGCCAAGGGTGGTAGCTCTGACTGTCTACTCCAGCCAGTCAGAATGTTTAAAGACCCAGCTAGGCTCAATGGATACTTGGTCATGTGCGAAGTGCTCAATGCTGATGGAACTCCACATCCTAGCAATGGTCGCGCTACCATCGATGATGATGATAATGATTTTTGGTTTGGCTATGAGCAGGAATATGTGCTCTGGGACTTAGAGTACCATACACCCATGGGCTTCCCTGCGCGCGGATACTATCCACCACCACAGGGACCATACTACTGCTCTGTAGGTGCAGAGTATGTCGTAGGTCGAGATATGGTCGAGAGACATCTAGATCTATGCATAGAAGCAGACATCAACATAGAAGGTGTCAATGCAGAGGTCATGAAGGGTCAGTGGGAATATCAGATCTTTGCCAAAGGTGCCAAGGAGGCCGGTGACCAACTTTGGGTGGCCCGGTATCTCATGGAGCGAGTAGGTGAAGAATTTGGCGTGAGGATCAATCTTCATCCTAAGCCTGTGCAGGGCGACTGGAATGGATCTGGTATGCATATCAACTTTAGCAACACCACCCTCCGCACTTGTGGCAAGAAGGAAGTGTATGAAGAAATCTGCGAAAAATTCCGTCCAGTACACAAAGAGCATATTGCCGTCTATGGAGCAGATAATCACATGCGACTCACAGGTAAGCACGAGACTCAGGATATCAACAAGTTTAGCTACGGCGTCTCTGATCGAGGGGCTAGTATTCGTATACCTATTGCTACGGTAGAGGCTGGATGGAATGGCTGGCTCGAGGATCGCAGACCAGCTAGTAATGCTGATCCGTACAAGGCTGCAGCAAGAATTATAAAAACCGTCAAAGGATAATTTTCAGATCCAAAGAACTCCTTTTTTTATCCCAGAAAAAGGTTTATCTAGTATAGTACCAGAATATATCCTGTGCTATACGGGCTTTCGCCCAAAAACGTGGCCGGCCTCTCCCCCAAAGGAGGTCGGCTTTTTT
>JAHDBH010000091.1:0-4395 GCA_020630495.1 Saprospiraceae bacterium | reverse complement strand
TATGACAAGGCTACTCAGCTTTCTCATCGCTGCGACCCTGACACATCATTCGATAGCTCAATCTCTGGGAGATCTCCACATACAGTATGAGAAGGTCACCAGTATCCATACAGACTTCATAGTCCCTGTGTCACGCTTTACTATTTTAAGCCAGCCAGAAAGTGATGGTAGTCGCGGACGCTTATTACTCTTTCAGTCGCTTGGTGCGGGTATCACCATCCAGCGAGGACATCTACGTAGGGTCTATGATCAGTCTGATGCGGGCAAGATGATCAGTCAGCAGCTACAGCGCAGACTTGGCCTACAGATAGGGTTACTATTTGGTACGCGCCAGCTCGATCAAGAAGTAAAGACCCAGTTCGCACCGACTGTCGGAGTAGTATTGCTCGATTTTCATATAGGCTACGGCTATGAGCTTGGCGCCAAAAGCGAATCAGAGACCTCGCACTTTGTCACGGTAAGCTATGGCATTCCTCTGCAGCGACTGTCAGATGCTAAGGGTCTCCTAGTACCATCATCTCGTGGATCCACGCGCAAGAGCGGTACGCCACTGATGACCGTATATTGACTACGTGACCATACACAAGATCGATCAATCTCCGTGCCTTGATAATGTGATGGTGATCGCCCATATGCCGTAGCTAAGCACTGATATCATTACAGTCTTTCCCACTTCTAGATTGATCTCATCTATGCCAATCTCTTTCCCGTACTCGCCTGCCACAGACCATACCAGTCCTCTCGGCTGAGATAAATACCCAGTGCCTTGATAGCGCTTCGCACACGCTCAATCTTGGTGGTACCGAGAATTGTAGATATCTGCGCTGGGTGACGGAGCACCCATGCGAGTATGATCTGATCTGCCTCCGCGTCGTAGCGCTCTTGTAGATCACAAGCCGCTTGATAGATTCTTCTAGCACGATCTGAGCGATCCTTAGAGAATAATTCTCCACCACTCAGCGGCGACCAAGACTGCACTTCGATCTCATGTCTCATCGCATAGTCGACATCACCGTGAGCTATAGCTCCTAGATTAGTAAGGCTCACCTCGAGTTGATGCACCTGCACGGGAGCATACTGGGACAATAACTCGATCTGAGACGTAGTGAAATTAGAAACACCGAAGGTGATGACCTTGCCAGCTGCCTGCAAGTCAGCGATGCACTCGCCTATCTCCGCAGGCTCCATGAGATGATCTGGCCTATGTAGCAGCAGCGTATCAATGTGATCTGTGCGAAATGCGCGTAGGGAGTTTTCTACACTGATACGGATATGATCAGCGCTACTGTCGTAGCTCTTAAGCTTGTGATCTGGTCGAGCATCACATACACGCCTGATGCCACACTTGGTGATGATACTTATTTTATCACGTAGCTCAGGGCTCGCCTCAAAAATTTTGCCAAATGCTTCCTCAGTGGAATAATCACCGTATATATCCGCATGATCCCAACGGTGAATTCCTAGGCGCAGACACTCCTCTATAAATTCACCATATTGCAGTGTGGTAAAATTTGCTCCCCAGCTTCCTAGACGCATGGCGCCCATGATAAGTCGATCTGTCGTGATGTGCGTCATGAATGGCTATGGTGAATAAATTACATTAATGTCAAGACCAAATACTTCTCACGTGGGTCGCAATTTCTCTGATGCTATCCAGCTCTGCAACCACTCCGTGGGCTCTGTGATAATTCCTGGATGTCCCAGAGCCGTATTAACTTGCTCTGGTGGAATGAGGCCAGACTTACTTGCTACTCCTACACGCAGCAAAAAACTAGCGTGCATGACATCTCCTCGCATAAATCGCTGATAAAAATAATACCACCTCTCATCGAAATGTATCAGACGCGTGCGCAATTCATAGCGCTGGCGCCATAGGATCCGGCGTCGCCACTGACCTGTAGATCCAGCCGCTACGAGTGCCCACTTATTCTTTTTGAGCACCTGAAGAAATCCTAGTTTTTGTCCAAGATGAGTACGCCCCAGATCCATCATCGCATAGTAGCGACCATTGTTCAACTCGGGATAGATATCACGATCAGATAGTCTTACCCTTAGATGCAGCACCGTCTCGTCCAGAGGATGAAAATCAGGATCCTTCCGCGTAAAAGCGATCTTCAGAAATCTGAGATAAACGTACATCTAGTACAGCCAGCCTACTGTATGATAATCTTTTGCACCGCAGTCTTACCATCGGCGACCGCGTACAGAAAATAAACTCCAGAAGTATACTCAGCTACATCTATCACTGTAGTAAGACCGTCCGCGAGCATGATTGATTGGTACACTGGGATACCAGTGAGATCAGTCAGGGTAATCTGTAGGTCCATATTATGATTCTCCGAAGCTTTGAGGAATAGTTGATCTCTCACAGGATTGGGAGCAACACTGATTGGCATTTGCGCGAAAGCGCCCTCCTGCGTACTGACTGTACGGAAACTATTAAAAAAATCCAAGGTCGCACTACCTGCTGGATCAAAGCATCCACCATGATCAAGCGTCTCACCCTTGCTCATAGACATTACATCTGGCGCACCAGCTCCTGTCATGATACTATCAGTGATTACACTATTCATAAATGGTACCTGCTCATCTGCCTCGCAATAAAAAAGTCGTGTAGGCGCATCGGGGACCCAATTATAGAGATCATTATCCCGTAGTGCGACGAGCATAGGATGATCTACTGGCATTCCGGTACGGAGGACATCTACAATACTGTCTTGGAGCATTTCTCGTGGATTTCCCGTTCCTGTAAATAATCGTAGACTGATGCCAAGACTAAGGCCCATGTCCTGCAGGTTTGCTTGCCCATCAGCAAATAGGCTAATCGCATTAGTGTAAGTTGGTTTAAATACCTCGTCAAGTGAAGTGTACAGGTTGCCATATGCCTCTTGCAATCCGACTACGGTGTAGGGGAGAAATACAATTCCTGGAAGATAATCTTCGTCATCTATCACGCGCTCTACCATGGTGCCAGACACGTCATAGGGACCCGACATAGGGCTAGAAGCTGTGACGGCGTAAGTGCCATCGGACTCATCCTGGATATATCTATGGAGAGCCATCGCGGCATGCCCACCCTGGCTGTAGCCTGTGACAAATAGCTGCTCGGTCAAGCTTATTTCCTGATCCGCTGCATATTCTGTGCAGGCCTCCATCATATGATATGCCACCCATGCTTCTGAGTCGGCGTGGATGTATGGGTGAAAGCCGCGAGATTCACCTAGACCTAGAAAATCTGGAGCAAGAGAATAATAGCCGTGTCCGGCAAAATATATAGCTGGTAATCCATTGCCTCCTAGCGTAGAAGGAACGTCCGTCCTATCTGTGGTGCCATGCTGATAGACGAGCATGGGCGAAGCCGTGGTCATAAAGGTCCCAGGGATAGCAAGTAATCCACTGGCCGTATCTAGCGCGCCGCGCGTGTCTACGGTCTCGTAATTGATCGCTAGGAGTATCGCTCCAGTAGTGGCAGGCGCCAATCCACGTGACTCCACCTCTAGTTGTTCATTGATCATCTGCGCAGTCCAAGTGACAAGGGGCGTAGCACTGACAAGGCGCTGTGCATGAACTGTGGTAATAAGAGATATAGTAAGTGCGAGAAGCAGTACAGAAATGCGTAATTGTCTAGTCATATGAGCTATAGTGATGATGTAGAAAGATCACCAAGATAAGTCAAAATCCTGATTACCGTGGAGACAGTGATCAATAGCGTCAGTCAGCGGATGTACAGATTAGCTCTCAGAGAACACTATCACACTCTCTCCGCTAGGAATCATGAGCGCATAGAGGAGACCATTTACGCGTATGACGGGTACTTCGTCACCATTGACAGTGACGCTCCAGCGCTTGGGGTCCCATAGCTCAGAGACCACTACCAGCTGAGGCGAAGAAGTCTTGGCAGTGTAGCTGCGTCTATTTTTTGATCTGGCGTCTAGCGTGATCGTACCTTGACGATTACCTGGCACCATCTGATCCACAACACTACCAAATTCACTTCCTAATACGAGTGCTTCCACGGACGGATCAATAAAGCCTGCACCAGCAGACTCTGCATTGGCCTGGTCTACTGATACTAGATTATCTATAAACCACGCATTGCCGCAGGCATCCTCATTGTACTCATACTTTCCATCAAGATTGATGATCAGACCATAGTTGAGCATATCAAATAATCTCTCAGGATTGTCTGTATAGAAGTACTGGCTCACCAGCCCTTGAAATCGATTATTGACCACCACATCATCTGCGCTTTGTATAGCATCACTTGACTGGAGATAATCCTTATCCAGTAAATTGTTTTTCTTATCATAGACTCGGAAGTACTTGCTAGAGGTCAATGCTGCTGGCATGGTGGCTGGATCCAGATCAGCATAGCTTACCTCTGTACTTGATCGC
>JAHDBH010000285.1 GCA_020630495.1 Saprospiraceae bacterium | reverse complement strand
ATGAGAATCCCACTCCTCATATCAATCCTACTCATCTCACTCGATTCACTCCTAGGCCAATCAGGGCGACCAATTGGCGCATTGCTTAATCCAGTCGATGCATTCTCGACTGAGTTCGTATGGAAGGACGTAATGAAGCACTGTCTGCCATCGAGAGACTCTGCGAAGTATGATGGCTTCATGACATTTGACCTGTCTCAAGAGGAGTATGAGTGGGACAGCGGGCCGGTAATTCCCGACAGCTTGATCAACGATAGCACAGGATATCCTCTCTATCTGCCGATCACGATCGATAGTACAGAGATCGGAGTCCATACGGTGCTCCTTGTAGACATACCTGATTGGTTCAATGATCGCCACGAGCCCGAGGAATGGCTGCTATCTGCTCAGGGCACAGGACTACTGAGACTGAAGTATTTATCCGTGGGCTGTGCTGGCGAGCGATCAGATATCGTCACCCCTGTGACAGATCAGCCGGTCTGTATCAATCTTGAGGTTAATACGCGAGATTCTATGGCGCTCATCCTCGAAATCAGGGAGAGTGACCCCGATGATCCTGTACGAGACATACGTCTCATGCATCCTAGCTACAGATCATCAGAGGCAGATGACCTGCTACCAGATTTTGTGGACTATCACAGAGAGAAGCATCGCGTCTTTAGTTTCACACATTGGCAGCGAACCATATGCTCTGATCTGATAGAGTGGGAAGATCGTAATACCCCTGACTACTTTACCCAAGCTAGCTTTAGAGGTGTATCCTATGAGTATATGGCGGATGTGCTCAATTCCTACAGTCCATCTAGAGAAAAGGCCATATGGCTCAATGTGCCTCACCAAGCCAGCGATGACTACATCATACAAATGTCAGATTTCTTCCACTCCCGCCTAGACAGTCATGTCAATGTATATCTCGAGTATGGCCACGAGCTCTGGTCTGATAGATGGGATGAGAGTGCGTGCGGTGACAGCCTCAGTAGTCCGTACTGGTACTCCTATATGATGGGTGTAGGAGACAGTGCTGTCGATCGGCGCATCGACTGGATCGCACGTAGAAGTCATGATGTATTCCGCATATGGCAGGATCAGTGGGCCGATACCAACCGATTGTTCAAAGTCCTGAGCACAGATGTGACCGACACATCCTTCACATGGGCTCTGGTCAACAAGTTTGAAGAAATCCGAGACGATGATGTGGACTTTGAG
>JAHDBH010000284.1 GCA_020630495.1 Saprospiraceae bacterium | reverse complement strand
TGCAAGATGGATACATATTCTCAGATACAATTGCTAACAACATCTCTGAGAGTGATGAAACTTCGAACTATGAAAAAGTGAATCTAGCAGTTGATACTGCCAACATCAACGATCTGATAGAATCACTCCCTCTAGGTCTCAATACCATGATCGGCTCTAAGGGCAATGGCATATCACAGGGACAAAAGCAAAGACTCCTTATTGCGCGCGCCGTCTACAAAGATCCTGAATTCATGTTCTTTGATGAAGCGACCAATGCCTTGGACGCTAATAATGAACGTATCATCATGAGCAACTTAGATCAATTCTTCCAAGGACGCACTGTCCTAGTTGTCGCACATCGGCTGAGTACCGTAAAGAATGCAGACCTCATTGTCGTACTCGAAAATGGCAAGATCGTTGAAAAAGGATCGCACGCAGATCTTGTCGACACCAGAGGTGCCTACTACACTCTTGTCAAAAATCAACTCGAATTGGGGAGCTGAGAGCTATGCCAGATTCCATTCACATATCCACGCAGATCACATCTGAGCAATCGGTAGAGATCGAAGAGATCATAGGGCAGTCACCTGCCTGGATTGTCCGCAGTGGGATAGCAATGGTCTTTATCATCATCACAGCTATATTAAGTATTTCAGCCATAATCAAGTATCCAGATACGATAGTGGCTAATGGCTATATAACGAGTGATAATCCGCCAATCGATCTCATCGCTCAGAAATCAGGAGTCATAGATTCCATACTTGTGGACAACTTACAATACATAGCTATTGGTGCCCCTGTGCTATCCTTTACCAACCAAGTACTGATCAGCGATCTCTTTACTTTGATGAGTATAGTTGATGAATATCAATCCATAGAGAGCCCTGCTGCTGTACTTCATTTAAATGTCCCCCTCGAGCTTCAACTTGGCGATATATCATCAGAATATACCAGTTTCAGAACTGCGCTACTCGATTATCAGTCAACTCTCAAGCAGTCAGGAGTATTCACGCAAATCTCCACCTTGGAGAAGGAGATCATATACACCGATGAGCTACATGCTGTACTGGTACAAGAAAGGCGTTTAAGTGAAGAGGAGTTTCAACTCGTCGATCGAGACTACAATCGAAATCTGTCCCTGAATAAGCAAGGCGTAATTAGCGATCTGGAGTCAATCACACCTGGATCAAATTCAAACGACAACTTAATAATCTCGACAATGGTTT
>JAHDBH010000283.1:218-1211 GCA_020630495.1 Saprospiraceae bacterium | reverse complement strand
TTGATACATGGTGTAGCTTTCGCTCAAATGTTTCTACAGCGAAAGTACAACTAAAATCAATCTAGAGCGTCATCGACAGCGCCTTTAGCAACGGCTGAGAGCATCACTTCTTATAAACCTCCAGCGAAAAAATCTGCCGGTCATACGGGCATGAAAATTTCACTCCTGATAGCTTCTGAGTCCAGCCCTCACGGTCTGATATCGGCTGTGTCATATCACCTGTGCATGACATCGCAAGTATCCAATGGAGTGGCGTGCTATCCCTTGCGCTGTGTGCTTATGGTTTACGCTTGCCAAACACACCACCTAGCCGCAAGCCCAGTCGTATACGCGAGCCAAATTGAGAATACGACCTTGCCTGTGGTCCTTCATCCATAAATCGCTCGGTATAGAAAGTATTCCTTAGAAATACATCCACCGTAGCTCGATCTGCGATGAGCCACTGATATCCCACGTCTAGATTGAGCCCAATCTCTCGGTAGCTCAAAACACCTCCAGATCCATCTATTCTAGATGCTCTCTGGTGCCCATATCCCAATCCACCTGCCAAATAAACGCCACTCATCATGGTGTTGCGCCCTGATGACATTGGCATAAACCACTTTAGGCGAGCGGTGGCTCCTACAGATCTGAATCTGCGTGGATTAAAGTCAAAATTGATACGAGACCTAAGACCCATCTCTATACTGAGTTGATCAGATATGGGCTTATCCAAATACAGACTCAAATCACGCTGCAAAATATCGAGCGCATCAGTAGAAAGAGAAAACTTTGGCACAAATTGATCTGACAAAGTGGGAATTGACTGTGCCGATATAGAACCAAATCTCAGGACAGAAATAACTAAAATAAGAGAGCGAAAAATGCGCGTAGCCTTCATGATATACAGAATTAATTACATAATAGATTCTGTATAGCTAGACCCGCGATGAGCTCTTGATCATAGGATCATTAAGAGGACATTAACATAGCGGAAATTGAAAATCATCGCTT
>JAHDBH010000283.1:0-208 GCA_020630495.1 Saprospiraceae bacterium | reverse complement strand
CGGGCGCTCACTGACTTAATGCTCTCAGCAGTTAGGAACGTGACATCCGAGCATCGCAAAGAATCTGGATCTTAGCGGCAAGTAATCTTCTGCACACCACAAATATGACATGATGAACTGCAGCAATCTACGGCACACATCGCTGCATCAACTCGTAAGATGTAATCTTACGTAATTTCATCTACTATGGTAAATCAGCGACTTACTT
>JAHDBH010000090.1:5901-9303 GCA_020630495.1 Saprospiraceae bacterium | reverse complement strand
GAGCGAGTGACTCCTCTGGGCAATTCGATAATGGTATATCCATCGGTGTGGCATATAACTCTAGTGGAACGCCAAGTGAATCTGCAAGATCATGATAGCGATCAATTGTGACGAATACGGATTGCAATTGTTCATGACCAAGTCCGTCTATAGTATACCACGTGTCTATACATGAATAAGGTGTATACCCCTCTCCAAGCGTAGGCGCGGTGCTAATCACATCATAATTTATCTCCAGCGTATTTGTCGTGTCATATGCTATAAGCAAATCAATGGCGTATTCGTAATCTCTGGCTGGTAAACTGAAGACTTTCGTGAGTCTAGTGCTGTCAAATGCTTCTGAAAAGCGCTGGAATACGAATTGTGATCGAGTCGCGATCCAGTCAAGCCTTTTGGCGTAAGCCGAATCACCCCTCCCCATCATCTCTGCATACATATATGGACTATAGAGACTATCTCCGCAAATGGTATTAGTCCATTTTGTATTCCAGGGTTCGTAGCTGTATTCTACGCGAATCCCGATAGTGCTGTCTAGCTGCGTCGCAAAAAAGTGAGCTAGACTATCAATGTATTCGTCATCAGCAAGGTGAGGAACATTGATCCAAATGTCCTTACCAGTAGCATTGGCTACTGTGGCCCAGTGCTCATAAGCAACACCTTTCTTATGACCCATGGAGAAGTACTCGGGGTGGATTCTATCCTCCCAGCGTGCTGATTGGCTGCAGATAGATCTACCCCAATGACTGAACTTAATGACTTTAAATGGCTCCATGGCCCAGTAGAGCCAATTGATCATCCATTCATCGTCATACTCAATAAGTCTTGTGTACCATTCATCCTCGAGGGGATCGTCTGTGACAGGATTATACCACGGCCAGAGTTCTTCTGTATCATGTAAGTCGATCTCCGATATGGGGTCGGTAGAGTCACTCTCAATCACTCGGATCTCTAATGCTTCTAATTCGCGATACACGCCTTTATTCACGCAGACTTCTAAATCAGAGACAGGGGTGGCGATGGTATCTCTCGCCGGACAGTCTTTATCCAGATTATTGATGAGTATCTTACCTGTACCCGTCACTGAGAGTAGGAACTCTTGAGGCTCCCATTCACTGTCCGTGTCTCTGCGAGCCAGGCAGGGCTTATGATCAAAAAATAGTACTAACTGCGTTCCGACTGGTCGATCGTCTATAACAATGGGCGCATACAGCGGATATCCTGTTTTCTTATCTAGGAGTGAGTCTGGGATGACAGGACCACTATCCCACTCAGGATCTTCTTCGTCGAGATAAGTAGTCATCATTCCGAGACCCTTCTCTGGGTCACGAGAGACTCGACTATTCTTAGCAGCATTTCTCCAGGGCTGCTCTGGAGTCATCTCATGAATAGGCCCCAACTGTATACCCACTGGAGACTCTTGTGCATGCATCACGTTACAGCACAGTGTGTGTAGGATGAGAGCAGCAGATACACATAAGGATCTGAGCAGTAGACAGCGTAGGATTGTTGTCATAAGTAGGATCTTCAAATCAAATATATGCTCTTAGGCAAAATACTTGCGTAAATGTATATTAAATTTTGGATTAATTAGCTAGGGTCATCTATTTAAACTAAGTGGGAATATCAAGCGCTAGCTACGATATTAATATCTTAGTGTAGCTAACTCAACAGCTGGAACCAAATAGTTCAGTTCAAGATCATCGATATTGGGCTAGGCAAACTAAGCGCGTCAAATCAAATATTGATTTCTGATATTTTGCACTAAATCAGAAAAACGAAGAGTCCTTACTGATTCTCGATGGGCTGAAACGGCAACTTAGAGGCGAAGTCGTGTTTTGTACTGGTCATCACCATACCGGTACAGCCAAGACTGCTCATGAGTCATATGACAATGGCAAGTGGATATGTTTTTCAGTAGTAGCTAGAGCTAATTTATCTCAAGCAATTAAACATGACAATAACTCACCCACGAATAGATAAATCTGCTCGTCAGTGACAACGCGACTCCCGGTAGCTTAAAGCACCTCATCGAATCAATGAGAGATCACCAGAAAATACGATACTGGTCTCATCCTCAAACAAAACATCTATGAGATATACATATACGCCAGTGGCTGCTTCAGCTCCCTGAAACCTACCACCCCACCAGACTTCAGAATCAGTAAAAGCAAAGTCACATGACGTAAACACATTATTCCCCCATCGATCATATATCATGTAACTCTTGACAGAGGCCAAGGTACTCTCAGCTTTGTAAGCTCTGAAGTCGTCATTTATTCCATCTCCATTCGGTGAAAACACATTGGGAATAAAAATATCCCTATTGCATAATCGATCAAAACGAGTATCTGACGGATCAAGGCAGTTCCCACAAGCATCTATGAGCCTTCTACCAAAAGGCTCACCTGCACAGTCTGCACACGATTGATTGAAGGCAGGATCATCTAGCGGAATGCAAACCCCGCAGCTATCTACCATAGCACTTCCGTTAATCACTCCAGCACAATCGGTACAGGATAAATTGAAAGAGTCGTCATCAGGCTCTAAGCATATACCACAGCTATCAATTATAGAGACTCCGTGAAGAGTACCCGCGCAGTCCGAACATGCCTGATTGAATGCTGGATCTGTAGGCTCTAAACAAATACCACAACTATCGAAAATTGCCGTACCGTTAATCATATCTGCACAATCTACGCATGATTGATTGAACGCAGGATCATCCGGCTCAAGACATACGCCACACTGATCTACTATAGCAGAGCCATTAAGAGTGCCTGTGCAGTCCAAACATGATTGATTGAACGCAGGATCTCCAGGCTCTAAGCATATACCACAGCTATCAATTATAGCTACCCCGTCCACCGTGCCGGCACAATCTGCCATAGCGAACGAAAGCGCACACACGGCATCCACATCGGCTCCAGGAGTCGCACTGACACAAGAGCCGTCGACGACATCCCTCAGTTCAATAGCGTCAAAAACTAATGATCCTGAAACATACCCTGGTAGAATCTCATCAATATCAAAGCCCGAAGTCGCACCTTCGATGGTACCTAATTCAAAAAAGTTGTCTACCTCGATAAGTCCTGCGGATCGCAGCTCCAATTCCGTAAATGTCGTGGATGGCCTTAGACTAAGCACCATGGCTTCTACAGCAGGACCGACCTCAAAGACATATAGATCCTCCAAAGGTGTTCCAGAGTTAATAAGCACATTATTAGTGAAGCCAAGTCTGATCCGTCCACCTTGCCCTAGAAATACAAACTCTGGCACATCAGAGGTCTGACCTTCCCAGTCACTGACTCCGAGCGCTCCTTCGGGCTCTGGATCAGAGCGAGGACATCCTGACTCATAAAATATCAGCACGTCAGCAAAACTTACACCTTCACTACATATTGC
>JAHDBH010000090.1:0-5801 GCA_020630495.1 Saprospiraceae bacterium | reverse complement strand
CTGACTCATAAAATATCAGCACGTCAGCAAAACTTACACCTTCACTACATATTGCACATCCAGAATTTGGCAATGATCTACAATCCGGATCCTCACAATCAATTAAACCATCCCCATCGTTGTCTATTCCGTCAGCACAGTCAAGAGCAGACTGTTCTTGGGCGATCGATACGAATGGCAAGAGCAACATACAGCTCATGACTAAACTAAAAGAAAGTAGAACTTTCTGCATACTCATCCGCGTAAAGCTGAGAAATAATGTGCTATATACTTACTCATCTAGGTAACTGGATAAAGAGAGAGGCAATTGACAAATCACATTCAGTACAGAGTTTATAGATAAATCTACATGATCAAATAGCACATAAAGAGTCGACGATAATATACAAAATGCATAACTTCCTAATCACATAAATTGCCACTCATAAACCAAAAAAACAGCTCCCGACTTTCATCAAGAGCTGTTCCTAAATTATCAAGAACTCCTAAGAATCCTCAAAGCGGTGAGAGGGGGATTCGAACCCCCGGTACCGATTTCTCAGTACGCCAGTTTAGCAAACTGGTGGTTTCAGCCACTCACCCACCTCACCGTATGCTATGTATCTGCTGCAAGTCACTCATGAGTCTATACACAAACTGCGCTTACATATGCAGGTGGGCAAAGATAAGATCTCTCTCTGAGTTATGGAACTGAGAAGAGGGGCTTTTTTTCTTAGGCACTCTGGGGCATGATATGTTCCAGATTCTCAGGCGACGCACGATACTCATCTAGCGCCATGGGGCTCATAAGTCTTTGTACCAGAAGCTCTTAGATACAGCATATCACAATCTATGGTAGGCCTTCCCTATATCGGGTTACCAGTGTGATACCACTGGGCGACTAACTGTGAAGGCATGATGTACAAGTCGTATAAGAACCCTGTTGGCATTTGCGCTCCGTGAGTCTCGTGGACTCGCAAGAGTCCACGGACGAAAGCGCTCACACATTGACACTCATCTTGATCTTCTGCTCTAGTGTCTCCAGTGCGTCCTTGATAGACTGGTCTGAGTCACGCAGATTTTCGATGGTCTTGTAGGAATGAATCACGGTGCTGTGATCTCTGTTAAATTTCCTTCCGATGTCCTTAAATGTCTCTTTGGTCAATTCCTTGGAAAGGTACATGGACATCTGGCGTGCCACCACTACTTGACGCTTTCGAGATCGGCTCATCATACTATCGACAGAGACGCTAAAGTGATCGCCGACATTGTTACTGATTCCCTCTACAGTGATTTCTGTCTGGATATCACGGATAAAGTTGAGCACCACTTTCTTGGCGAGGGGAAGATCTATGTCGCGACCATTAAGAGAACTCTGTGCGAGCAGACTTACGAGAACACCCTCGAGCTCACGGACATTTTCCTTGACGTTGTGACAGATGTACTCCACGACTTGTGTACTCGCAGACACTCCGTGCTCCTCCAGCTTATTCATACAGATCGCCATGCGTGTCTCCAGATCAGGAATGGTAAGATCTGCAGATAATCCCCACTTAAATCGGGAGATGATTCGCTCCTCGATACCCTCTAGGTCTTTGGGTGCCTTGTCACTGGTGAGGACGATTTGCTTATTGCGCTGATGGAGTCGATTAAATATGTTGAAGAAGATCTCCTGGAGCTTACTCTTATTATCCATGAACTGTATATCGTCCACGATGAGCACATCGAGATTGAGATAGTAATCAAGCATCTTGTCCACCGTGTGGGTACGGATAGCATTGATCGTCTCATTCATAAACTGCTCGGTGCTCATGTAGAGCACGCTGAGATCCTTATGCTGTTCGATGATGGAATTGCCTATGGCTTGCGCCAAATGCGTCTTGCCCAATCCCACATCACCGAATATAAATAGCGGATTAAACGCCGTCTTGCCTGGCCGATTAGCTATGGCTACTCCAGCATTGCGGGCAAGACGATTGCAATCACCTTCTACAAATCCCTTGAAGGTATATCGACTATTGAGCTGTGGATCTACTTGCTGCTTTTTGATCCCAGGAATGACAAAGGCATTCTTAATCTTCTCAGGATCTATGTTGCGATTGAGTCGTTCTTGCAAGGAGTCGAGGCCTTCTCTGGAGCGAAACTGATACTCTAGTCGTCCTGTGCTGCCCATGACCTCTCGGATGGAGCTGCGAAGAAGGTCGAGGTAATTCTCCTCGAGATACTCATAAAAAAATGGACTTGGCACCTGGATGGTGAGCACATCATCCTGTAGAGAAACTGGCCTAATAGGCTTAAACCATGTATCAAAAACCTGCGTGTGATCAGCCAGCTCACGCTGGATATGCTGAAGGCACTTAGCCCATACTGACCGATGGTTTTTGCTCATGTATGCTGGTTGGCCACAGAGTCATCATGCAAATCGTAGGAGTGTAGGTCTCACTTTATCTGATCCTCGTGTGGAGAGCAAAGGTCTTACATTGACCTTAGAAATAGAAGGGAATCATGGACTTTTTTCAAGATTGTATTCACCTCTCTATCAAGAGATTATAGATCAATCTATGGCCTAATGTGTAAAGCTCCAGTCCTCAACCCATTGGGTGCTACAGGAGCTGCAAACAGACTTTTTGCTCCGCTCAAAACTCAGATCTATCCTTCCAAGAATCAGCCCCGCAAAGCCCACTTGATTGATCAGTACGGGCTCGTCATCAAGATTCTTCACCACATCTGGATCACGCATAAAACTATGTGTGTGACCACCGATGATGAAGTCAATGCCCCTACTCTGCTCTGCCATCACCTGATCAGATACTTTCTCGCCTCGGTAATACAGTCCCAGATGGCTCAGACATATCACATAGTCGCAATCAGCCTCCTGCTTGAGCCAGAGTGCTTGCTGAGTAGCTGCGGCAATGGGGTCTGTATACACGCATCCTCGATAGAGCTCCTTGGGTACTAGACCATCAAGCTCTATACCCACCGCAGTGACACCGATCTTGATGCCATCATACTCATAGATCTGATAAGGCTTTACCTTATCATGCAGCACCGTATCCTTGATGATGTAATTAGCATTGAGCATGGTGAATCCTGACTCACTGATACGCTTGGCCAGCAGATCTATACCTCCATCATAGTCGTGATTGCCGATGGTCGCCACATCATATCCCATGCGATCCATCAGTTCAAATTCTAGCTCCCCATCAAAATAATTAAAATAAGGGGTTCCTTGTAAGATGTCCCCGGCATCCATGAGGAGCACATTCTTCTCTCGAGCTCTGATCGCCTTGATCATAGCTGCACGCCGAGCAGCACCGCCCTTGCCTTGATTCCTGCCCCCGTCCATAGGAAATGGATCTATGTGGCTGTGGACATCATTAGTATGCAGGATGGTGACTTTCACCTCATCACGACGACTGATGCCAGGCAGGCGTGCTCCTGCGAGAAGTGACAGGCCAGACATGCCTAGTGTGTAGGAAAATTCTCTTCGTTTCATAGCACTTGGATTCTAGGGATGGGATCACCTGCCACAGCTTGATTTTTGGCACCACTTGCCTTGGCACTTTGGATGAGGACCTCACGGATGAGTGTGCGGAGGTCTTCTTTGGGCATGTCTGCCAAATACGTGCTACCATCACCGCCATTGGCTATATAATCTGGCATACCTACACGGATGGTTTTAAGCTCGGTGAGCGGTGTACCATGGATGAGAACTTTGGTAGGTTTTCCATATTCGGTCTCCATATAAAGGCCTTCACTGACTGGCCATCCATCACTATCAGCAATGTCTTCCATAAGTGCTGCAGCAGCATCTGCATCAAGCGTGACCACTACGAGTGAATTCTCAAAAGGCATCAACTCGTACAACTTTCGCACGGTCAACGGGCCTTCACGCAGTTCTGTGACTCGGATACCGCCATAGTTTTGTAGAGAGAAGTGGACCGTGTCGGAGGAGTTCATTTGGGCGAAAGCCTGAATACAATCTGCCATCCAGTGCCCCAGTCGAGGATCGGTCTTACTCTTGGGCATGCTCTCCGCCACCTGAGCAACGACAGCGTCCATATCTGCTGCCAGCTGCTCGCGATATGGTGCGATATAGTCATCAATGTCTGCGTCTGGCACAGCACTCTCATCCACTGATCGAGAGCGCGACTCAGTGTCCTGGAGATACGTGCTAGTCTCGCAAGATGTGATGGCGATGGTGAGGAGTACTAGTAATATTCTCATAGGTAGAGGGCTACTTCTTTTTTGACGGCCTCGAGCGCTAGGCGCGTAGGATCCACACCCCGCTGCTCGTACTGTGTCAGATAGTGCCTACGGCGCTGGCCACCATCCGTACCCGCAGGAGCATCCGCGCCGATGACATTGACCAGCTCAACCATCTTCTCTTTGGTAGTTTCTACGATTTTCCAAAGGCTGGGTGAGACATAGATCTGCTGCGAAAAATTGTGCTCGTACTCCTGCTGGATCGCCATGAGAAGTGATGCTCGATGCTGCTCCGCGGACAGGCCTTCGCCGCGTATGCGAAAAAGCAACTGCGGTAGGCTCACCCGCTCGCAAAAAAGCGCAATACGCTCATAGGCCTGCATCTTGAGCGACATGGTGGACTCTGTGGTCTGCTGCTTGTACTTCATCGCTCGCATCTGCAGCTGTGCATCAAGCATACGCTTGAGCAAGAGATAGGCTGCTAGTAGCACCACCAGCGCTGGTAGCACATATTTCAGTATCTCTAGGACGATTTCCCACCACTTCATATCGTATCATTTGTCTGAGGGTGCGGTGCTGTATCCTCTTGGTCGGCACTACATAGTCCTCGTGTAGGGTAAAGATATGATACACGACTAGGACTAGTGGCCCTGCGTGCGACGCTAGGAGATCGGACTGGTGTCACAGATAGAAAGGGCTATATCTGATAGATGTGGAATAATGAGTCTGTAGCCCGCAGGTGGTGATGGAAATGCTGGACCTGCTATGACATGTAGGCTTCTGTGGGTGGAGATGTGGGTGCGGTCTATGTACGGAGTGTTAATATACAATTTACAGTAAATTGTAAATTTGATGGCACGATCGTGCAAGCGCTGAGTGCTGTAACTGTATGGTGATTATGGGTACAATTGAGAGGACTGACTTGACAGCTTACAGTAAACTGTTTGCTCTTGCTATGGTGTGACATCCTATACAGTCCAACTCTTGCATGATGAAGGGATGGCTGAGCGCGAATTGATAATTTACAGTAAATTGTTTTCCCTTGTTTGGGTCTGACTTCCTATCCACTCCTGCTGTTTCATGGTGAAGCGGTGGCTCGACGCAAATTGACAATTTACAATAAATTGTCATTTTCAGAGTGTGCTGCTCAAAAACACATCGATGTCTCCGTATGACGTCGAGAGAAGAGCTAGCAAGCAGAAGTAGATAGTTTACCATATGATGATGTATCAACTGATGTTATCTTGATGACCATTCTTCACTCCAGGTAATCGTGCCGTCAATTACAATTTACTATAAATTATAATTGACCTTCTCCTCTGAGGATTCACTCCTCATCATTCCCACTCCTGTTAACTAGACTTTGTCTTACTGACTATTGACAGTAAACGCTATATACATGAGCAACTCGGCTAGCGCCAAGTATACACCGCTATCTCGTACACGCACCTCCACGGCTCTACTGCTACACAAGTACCCCAGCAGACGACTATGCACATATCCCATCGTAGTGGGAACCCTATCCATAGTACCTTTGTCTATATCATCAATAATTGACTATCACCATGCAAGATACCGCTACCGCAAGCCCCGTCAAGATCACCGAAAGCGCACTC
>JAHDBH010000089.1 GCA_020630495.1 Saprospiraceae bacterium | reverse complement strand
CGCTCAGGCACCAGCCTTCGGCTTGGTGAATATGGGCGTGCGTCGACGGTTCCGAGTCTTGCTCTTCACAATAGTGCAATCTGTGTGGACCTATTTCAGGACGAGACAGGAAATTCCATTCGCACATTAGCACATTAGCACATTGCGCAGAAATCAAGCTCCTAGACAGAGCTCAGCGGCCAGAACAAGCAAAACCCAGGCACCAAGAAAAACTACAAACCCTTACTCATACGAGCCAGAGCTGCAGGATTCTTACTGATGTTGTGCATCATTTTTCTCATCTGATCAAACTGCTTCACGAACATATTAATCTCATGAATGTCATAACCACAGCCGATGGAGATTCGCTTTTTGCGACTTGTATTGAGAAGCTCTGGTCGACGGCGTTCCTCAGGAGTCATGGAGAAGATGATTGCTTCCACTTTCTTGAAAGCGTTATCGTCGATCTCCACATTTTTCATCATTTTATTCATCCCTGGGATCATGCCCATCAGGGATTTAATATCTCCCATCTTTTTGATTTGCTCGATCTGCTTAAGAAAATCATTAAAATCAAATTTATTTTTCTTGATTTTCTTTTCTAGCCGCGCGGCCTCCTTTTCATCAAATTGCGCCTGTGCTTTTTCCACAAAGGAAACAATATCGCCCATCCCCAGGATGCGCTGAGCCATCCGCTCAGGATAGAAGACGTCGATCGTCTCCATGGTCTCTCCTGTAGAGATAAACTTGATAGGCTTACCTACTGTATACTTGATGCTCAGAGCGGCACCACCGCGTGTATCACCATCGAGCTTGGTGAGTACCACACCATTGTAGTCGATGACATCATTAAATGCCTTGGCAGTATTTACTGCATCCTGACCCGTCATACTATCCACCACAAAGAGCGTCTCCTGCGGAGAGATGGCCTCGCGTATATTGGATATCTCAGTCATCATCTCATCATCTACAGCAAGACGACCAGCGGTATCGACTATGACTACATCGTGTCCATGATTCTGCGCATGCACGATAGCATCAGTAGCAATGGTCACAGGGCTATCTACACCTTTGTCGCTATAGACTGGCACTTTGATCTGCTCGCCCACTACGTGGAGTTGATCTATGGCCGCAGGTCGATAGACATCGCAGGCTACTAGGAGAGGTTTTTTGTTCTTTTTAGTCTTGAGGAAATTAGCCAGCTTACCAGAGAAGGTCGTCTTACCACTTCCCTGCAGACCAGCGATGAGGATCACAGATACCTTGCCACTGAGATTGAGCCCTTCGGCAGTGCCACCCATGAGCTGTACGAGCTCATCATTGACGATCTTGACCATCATCTCTCCTGGCTTTACAGCCGAGAGGATATTGCGGCTCCCGAGTGCCTGCTCCTTGATGTTGTCAGTAAATTCCTTGGCGATCTTGTAGTTGACATCTGCCGCTACTAGAGCTCGGCGGATCTCCTTGATCGACTGTGCTACATTGATCTCTGTCAGCTTACCATCACCCGTAAAAGTGCGGAAAGCTCCTTCTAGTTTCTCATTTAAACTATCAAACATGTCTCTACTCTTGTAATCGTCCTTGCCATGCTCATGCACGCAGTACAAATATACTGTGATACGTGCGGGACCTGTATGCTGTCTATACGCAGACCTGCCCTACCATTTCTTTCAGGACGGCACCTGGCGACATACTGCGGGCATTCATCCCTTTGGACCTGAGATCGTACTCGTGCAGAATGTGGATGGCGGATCGCAACTGCGCTGGAGAGTAATTACGCACCGCTAGAGCTAGATCTCTTATCGCCGACGGATTCCTGTGGTGCGTTCCTGATCGTATCTGTGCCTCGGTCTTATATCCTCGCGACTTGAGCTGCATCACATCACTGAAAAATCGGTACAGATTACCGATGATCAGCACCAGCGGATTCTCCTTAGTATATTGCTCGTAGTAGTTGATGATGCGGAGTACAGTTGCATGGTTTTTGGACGCAAGTCCTGACTGCAAGGCAAATACATCATAGTCCTTATTGATCCCTATCAGATCTCGCACATGCTTAGCAGAGATCATCTCGCCCTCGCCCAGATTGAGTTGAAGCTTCTCTATGGCATCCGCCTGGCGGCTCAGATTGCTACCCAGATATTCTGTGAGCAGACTGATGGACTCAGTATCGTGGGACACCCCAAGTGATTTCAAGTACTGCTGCAGCCATCTAGCTACTTGATTGTCATATAGCGGCTTACACTCATAGGCCTCGGCGGCTTTGAGGATGGTCTTAAAGATTTTTTTGCGCTTATCGATCGTCTTTCTGTAGTACATCACCAGGCTCGTGGTGGGTGTAGGTCGCTCCAGATATCCCTGCAGTTTATCCAACTGTCTCAGGCTCTGCGCCTCCTTTACCATGACGAGCTGGCGTGGGCCACCCATAGGTACCCTGCGAGCCACATCTATGATCTGCTCCACGCTGCTATCCTTGCCATAGAGTACGTGATAGTCAAAGGCTCGCTGTGCATCTGGCACGCGATCGTCAATGTAGCTCGACGCCAGATCCATATAGAAGCCCTCTGGACCATAGAAAAAATAGAGCGGTTGCTCGAGGATCTTGAGACTCTTTTTGATCTGCTGTATATCCATGGATGGTCAAAGGTAGTTTCACGCAGGCGGATCCACCAAGAATTGCTGCTTGGGCCTGATGAGATGTGCTACTTTTGGGTGTTTATAGACTGATGCATTTTGCCGACAGGCGCTTACGCTATACATCCTTGACTACTCATCTGAGCTTATAGGAGGTGGTGACTTTCGTCAAAATGCCTTGCAGTCTCTACACGCTAAGCCACGATTTCCCATGACTCCATACCGACCACGCATACTCGTCACTAATGATGACGGCATCACCGCTCCAGGCATCCGTATGCTCGTATCCATCGCACGCGAGCTGGGCGATGTCACTGTAGTCGCTCCCGACTCGCCTCAGTCAGGCAAAGGCCATGCGCTTACGCTTACGGATCCGCTGCGATTGACGCCCAGCGACGTATTTGACGGAGTGAAAGCCTATGAGTGCAGCGGCACACCTGTGGACTGCGTCAAGCTAGCTAAGCACGTGATCGCAGGAGAGGATAGCTTTGACATATGTCTATCAGGTATCAATCATGGTAGCAATGCCTCTATCAATATCCTGTATAGTGGAACTGTGTCAGCCGCTATGGAAGCTAGCCTGGAGGGAATAGATAGTCTAGGGTTTTCTCTACTTGACTATGCACATGATGCGGACTTCTCACAAGCCCGTGATCATATCAAATCTATCATAGAGAAAGTCCTTAAGGACGGCCTCCAGGATTGCAAATTACTCAATATCAACATTCCCAATCTACCCAAAGCCGAGATCAAAGGCGTCAAAGTCTGCCGTCAGGCCGCTGGGAGCTGGGTAGAAAAATTCACGGAAGCTATAGACCCACGGGGCTTACCCTATTATTGGCTCACTGGTGATTTTGTCCATCAAGAGCATGCAGACGATACAGACTTATATGCACTCGAGCATGGTTATATATCCGTGGTCCCTAGCGGACACGATCTCACGCGCTACCCCGCCTTGACATCGATGAAATATATAGAACTATGAAAAACAGATTAAAATACGATCGCTTCTGGGTAGGCCTTATCGCTGGTATCGCTGTGCCAGTGGTAGTCTATGCCTTGCTCCTGATACTACTGGACCTACTAGACACGTGGGATCTTGTCGAGTATTTCCGTCCGCGGACGACCATGCTCATCGCGATCTGCAGTAGTATCATTCCTTTCCAGTATTTTCGGAGACATCGCTTTGATCAAGCGATGCGCGGGATGGTCTTTACCGTACTTGCTCTCACAGCTTATTGGCTCTATGAAAATAAATATCTCCTAGGTCTATAGCTCTGTGAAGTATTACATCATAGCTGGAGAAGCAAGCGGAGATCTACATGGATCGCACCTAGTAAGATCTCTGCATGATCAGGACCCACAGGCGGACATACGTGCATGGGGCGGTGATCTGATGAGAGAGGCTGGTGCTGATGTGGTGCGACATATCAGCGATCTTGCATTTATGGGATTCTGGGAAGTACTTACGCATCTGCGACAGATTGCTGCCAATTTCAGATTTTGTAAGCGCGATGTCATGGAGTGGCAGCCTGACGTGCTGGTGATGATCGACTTTCCAGGATTTAATCTGAAGTTGGTCAAGTGGTTTCACGAGCGAGGCATCAAGATCGTCTACTACATCAGTCCGCAGGTGTGGGCATGGAAGGAAAAGCGTGTAAAAGATCTTAAGCTCTATGTAGATCGACTGATTGTCATACTGCCCTTTGAGGAACCATACTATGCAAATCACGGACTAGAAGTGGACTACGTAGGGCACCCACTCTTGGATCATATTCATCAGGAAGCAGCAGTGGGTGAAGATCGTATGATCGCCATCATCCCTGGGAGCAGGAGACAGGAAATAAAGGCCATGCTACCGATCATGCTGCAGGCAGCTGAGGCTCATCCTGACTATAAGTACGAGCTAGCTATGGCGCCTGGGATGGAAGATGATCTCTATAGAGGCCTCATCGGCGAGTCTGGTCTAGACATATCACTCAGGAGATCGGCCACCTATGAGATCATGTCTCGCGCTACAGCCGCCATGGTCACTTCTGGTACGGCGACGCTAGAGACAGCTCTGCATCATACTCCCATGGTAGTATGCTATCGCGGCAACTGGCTCTCCTACCAGATAGCCAAGCGCCTGGTATCGATCAAGTACATCAGCTTAGTGAATCTCATCCTTGACGCGCCGCTAGTCCCCGAGCTTATCCAAAGTGACCTGACAGCCCAGAAGCTAATCTCTGAACTAAGACCGCTTCTTGATAGCAAGGCCAGAGATCGTCAGTTGGAAGGATTTACTCGCCTACGGGAAGTGCTTGGTGGTCCTGGCGCGAGTGCAAGGGCGGCGGAGGTTTGTATTCGCTTCGCGAATTAATGTGCGAATGTGCGAATGTGCTAATGGGCGGATGTGCTATTGTGTCTCGTCCTGTAATTGATCCACGTAATTTGCAGATTTGCGTTTATAGAAAATACCCTTTTGGTTTCGACAGGAGGACAATTTCCATTAATAGCATGGTTGCCCGTCGATGATATTACCTTGATAAATGGGCGGATTGCATCCGCCCCTGTGGGATGGCGCCCCGTTGGGGCTACAAAGATGGCGCCCCGGCGGGGCGCAGTCCCGCGCAATGTTCAGTTATGCGAAGGCTTCGAGATGTGGCTTTATTCTGGCGGTGATAGGCACTTTAATTTTTAAGTCAGCTTAACAACTTGTCAGCTTGCTGACCAGTGGCCTCCCCCTTGAGGGGCAGGGGGTGTGTCCAAGACGTACTAAAACAAAGAATATAGCAGAGCCCAGTAAGGGCGACATACAACAGCCCAGGATGCAATCCTGGGTCAAAAAATCAAATAGTAGATCGACGGAGCATAGGGTCTTCAATGACAGAACTCTTCCCGTCGAAACCCAACGAGTGTTGTCTCGCGGAGAGATAGATCTCGCATGGTTTCGACGGGAGGACAATTTCTATTAATTGCATCGTAGCCCGTCGATGATCTTGCCATTATCTATGGGCGGATTCTATCCGCCCCTGTGGGATTTCGCCCCTTTGGGGCTATAAAGGTGTCGCCTCGGCGGGGCGCGGCCTCGCGCACTGTTCAGTTATGCGAAGGCTTTGAGATGTCGCTTTATTCTGGCGGTAATAGGCACTTCTATTTTTAAGTCAGCTTAGTAACTCGTCAGCTTGCTGACGAGAGGTCTCCCCCTTGAGGGGGCAGGGGGTGTGTCTACACAGCATCACAATTTCGCGAAGCGGAAAACATTGTCCTACCAGAAGTAGGCACATTCGCACATTCGCATATAGCTACCGTGTTTTCAACAAAATAAACCCAAGCGGCCAAAATCCAAGAAACCCAAGCTATAAAAAAACTACTTTTTCTTAGCGGGAGCTTTCTTCTTAGCCGCTGCCTTTTTCTTAAAGGTCCCTGGCATTTCAGCTTCTATGATTTTCTTGACGTCCTCTAGCGACAGGGTTGCAGCAGATTCTGAGGTGGCTTTTTCGTCGTTGATCTTGGGGAGCTTTACAGATTTTTTCTTGTAGCGGATAAATGGCCCCCAGCGACCATTTTCTAGTGCAATGCTTTCCTCAGGCCATTGCTGGATGTAACGATTGGCTTCCTTTTCTTCTTTTTTCTGGACGAGCTCTATGGCGTCATTGACCGCTAGATTGTCAAAGTCGTATTTCTTAGATACATTGGCGTAGAGGCCATTCCACTTGAGGAAAGGGCCAAATCTGCCTTTACCCTTGGTGATTGGTAATTCTTTGTAGGTGGCGATGGGCTCGTCTTCTTTGAGCTTGGCATCGATTAATTCTACACAGCGATCCCGAGAGATGGTGTAAGGATCTTCACTCTTGGGAATGGAGACGAATGTCTCGCCAAATTTTACATAAGGCCCATAGCGACCTTGTGCGACTACGACTTCTTTTCCTTTGTATTCTTCGAGCATGCGGGGTAGCTCAAATAATTTGATCGCATCGTGAAATTCTATCGTCTCCATGGACTGACCAGGACGGAGATTAGCGTAGCGAGGTTTTTCGTCCTCTTCTAGCTCGTCTTGCGCGCCTATCTGCGCCACAGGTTTTCCGAAGCGACTCATGCGAACTAGCAGTGTGCGGCCTGATTCTGGATCTTTGCCCAAGATACGCTCGCCAGTAGCACGGTCTGCGCTATCGAGAACCTCCTGTACGTCCTTGTGAAAAGGAATGTAAAATTCCTCTAGCATTTCGCGCCAGTTACCTTGACCTCCAGCTATCTCATCAAATTCTTTCTCAATATCGGCGGTGAAGTGATAATTCATCACTTCGTCAAAGTGCTCATCGAGAAAATCACATACGAGCATTCCTAGATCTGTGGGAATGAGGCGATTTTTTACTGCCCCTGTGATTTCTGTTTTTTCACTGCGATTTACTTTTCCATTGCTGAGATCTATTTGCACGAAAGTGCGCTCTACCCCATCTCGCGGCTCCTTATTTACGTATCCGCGCTCCTCCTCCATGATCTTGGAGATCGTGGGTGCATAGGTAGATGGGCGGCCAATTCCGAGCTCTTCCATCTTTTTCACTAGGCCTGCCTCCGTGTAGCGCGCAGGCGGGCGGGTGAAGCTCTCGCGCCCCATCATTGACTCCAGCTGTAGAGATTGACCAACCGTCATCTGTGGCAATTGGTTGTTATCCTCGTCTTCTGGATCGTCCTTAGACTCTACGTAGAGCTTGAGAAATCCATCAAATGTAATCACCTCTCCCCTGGCCGTGAGAGGCTCAGAGGGACGCTTGCTCACAGCAATCTTTACCGTGGTCTTATCGATCTTGGCATTACTCATCTGGGAGGCTACGGTGCGCTTCCATATGAGTTCGTAGAGGCGCTGCATATCGCGATCGCCTGGGACGGTCTTCTTATCAAAGTATGATGGACGGATTGCCTCATGCGCCTCTTGGGCGTCTTTTTTCTTGGATTTGTATTTTCTGATTTGCAGATACTGATCACCGTACTCGCTCGTGATCGTATTGCCAATAGCGCCGAGTGCAGTATCGCTAAGAGATATGCTATCAGTCCTCATGTAGCTGATAAATCCTTGCTCGTAGAGTCGCTGCGCCACACTCATGGTGCGCTTCACGGCAAATCCTAGCTTACGGCTTGCCTCCTGCTGTAGCGTGCTCGTGGTAAAGGGGGCTGAGGGTTTTCGCTGCGTGGGCTTCGTCTCTATGCTGTCTACGCTAAATGTACTTTCCGCACAGTCCTGTATGTATGACATGGCGTCGTCTTCGGATTCAAATCGCTTGCCCAGGGTGGCCGCAAAGAGCAGATCCTTATCGCTTTCGCGAAAAAACTTTGCCGTGATTTTATAGAAATTTTCTACTTCAAATGCCATGATCTCGCGCTCTCGCTCCACGATGAGCTTCACAGCAACTGATTGCACTCTTCCTGCAGATAGCTTATTCTTGACCTTGCGCCAAAGGATACCGCTGAGCTCGAAACCGACCAGACGATCCAAGATACGGCGCGCCTGCTGAGCATCTACCACATTGAGATCTACGGTCCTAGGATTTTCGATGGCTTTGAGAATGGCTGGCTTGGTAATCTCTCGAAAGACGATTCGCTTGGTCTCCTTCTCGTCGAGACCTAGGACCTTGCACAGGTGCCAGCTGATGGCTTCTCCTTCACGGTCTTCATCCGTTGCGAGCCAGACTTCCTCAACCTTCTTTGTCCAGTCCTTAAGATTCTTGACGACCTTTTGCTTCTCAGGTGACACGACATAGCTAGGCTCAAAACGGTTATCGATGTCTACGCCCTTGTTGCCCTTCTCCAGATCGCGCACATGGCCAAAACTCGACTGAACCTTGAAGTCCTTGCCGAGATACTTCTCGATGGTTTTGGCTTTGCTCGGTGACTCGACTATGAGGAGATGCTTGGGCATATGATGTCTATTGTGTGTGTACTAAAGGAGGACAAAACTAAGGTGATGTGGTTTACCACCATGCTAGAAGTTGAGAAATCTATACGCGACGGGGCTCAAACCTACCTTGCATTGGTATAGGTGGGAGGCTGCTCAAAGTCAATCTAGATGGGCCACCTCCTTAGGACCCTCAGATCCTGCGGCGGTCACCTATATTTGTCAGAGATACCATCGCCCCATGAAAGAAATCTCGCTCCTCTATACCACTCATCCTGATCAAGAAAGCGCTGACCGCATAGCTCTCCAGCTCATCGAAGACAAGCTCGCGGCCTGCACACACGTATATGCGATAGACAGCTGCTACCGCTACGAGGACAAGATACAGCGACAGAGTGAATACATGCTGCGCGTCAAGACTCTCGCCGAACTCGAGGAAGACACTCTACAGATGATGGAAGAGTCTCACGGCTACGATATCCCTATGATCCAAAAATCTAGGGTGCAGGTAAATAATAGCTACTACAAATGGATGCTAGGAGTACTGGGGGTGTGATGCTGGGAGCAGGGCGCTATGCGATAAGTTTCATATGTGCTTGCCTACTGAATGCCTCACAGGCTGGATAGATACGCGCATGTGCTACTGTGCCTGCTAGGCTGCAACTACCTGCTTTGCCTACTGTTGGGAGACGCTCACGGGTGAGCCTATACCGCCATCGCTTAGCGACTTAGCGCGAAACTTGTTTGCCTCGTTGAACTATGTTAAACCCATTACGTGCATTAGGCTTGATCGATAGGGGATTTATGCAATGGAAAGA
>JAHDBH010000088.1 GCA_020630495.1 Saprospiraceae bacterium | reverse complement strand
CACATCGTCACATTGTGCTAAAAGCCCGACCCCACCATAGACCCAGCAGTAAAGCACTGATCATATCCCACACACCCCACCAAGCCGCCACTAAGGCCATACCGCCTATCTCTGGGAAAAAATTAAATATGAGGATCAGCGCAAGTCCACCATTCTGTATACCCGTCTCTATACTGATCGCGCGACTGTCAGGAATATCGAGTCGCCATATCCTACGAGCATATTGATACCCTATAAATAAGGCCGCCAGATTATGCAAAATTACCAACCAAAAAACATGCTGAATATGATGGATAATATTCTCTCTGTTACCATAAAGAGCGCCTACAATAAATAATAGGAAAATACCCAGCGAAATAATCTTAACAGGCTTACGGATGCGACTCACTAATCGAGGAAAGCGATGAGCTAGCGCCATCCCCAGTGTAAGAGGAATGGCGATCAATACCACGATCGTCTCCACGATCTTAGCGAAGGGCACGCTCAAGTCCTCCCCAGATACACTGCTGATCTGTAGCCACTCCAGCAGCCAAGAAAGTCCAGCAAATATCGCAGGCGTGAGTACTACTGCTCCTATGGTAATCGTGGTGGTCATCATCACACTGAGCGCTGTATTGCCCTTCCCCATATGTACGGTATAGTTGCTGAGATTACCACCAGGCACACTGGCAATGAGCAGCAGGCCCATGGCAATGCTTGCCACAGGCTGCCATAGCCATATGAGCACTATCGTAAAGAGCGGCAGCAATATGATCTGACTACTAAGTCCTATGAGCACCTTGCGCGGAGATCGAAATACCTCCCGAAAATCACTCCACTTCATATCCAGCGCTACGCTAAACATCATGAAGGCCATCAGAAAATTGAGTAATAGAAGATTTTCCTCTACTACTGGTATACGTATGTTTTCTAAGCTGTCCATAGACATGATCGCAACTGTATATCCTCGAGATTCATAGTGCCGCGACGAAGGGTAATGATACTCATTCTTGACAATAGTCCTGTCTACTCAGACGAGATCATCAGATCATGCTGTAGCTCTCTGGTCACATCTACCGAAGTTTGGACATAGATCTAGGCCTAGCCCATGGACGCACAATTACAAGACCGCATCAGAGCAAGACTACAGAGCATCGCCGAGAGTGATGATACTCTCACAGATCGCCAAGACTTTGAGATGCGTCGAATGTATATGATCCTACTGCAATCCGCCATAGATGACGCAGAGGTGTATCTCGCTACGGCATTCAGCAAACTGAGCTACCTAGCATCTCTGCGCTCATGGAATTACAAAGACAAATATCTGAGCCATACCTATCGTAGGATCGCCGAGGGAAAAGGCTCTCAAAAAGAGCCTACTCCACGCGATCTTGCTCTTTACTGCTGCAGTTACCTATTCTCTCAGATCAGCGACACAGAGCCGCCCACCATAGCAGAGCGAAATCGCCTCTACGAGATATTTCAAGTCAACTCAAGCACAGATCAGTACCTCGGCAGTAAGCACGTGCAGCTCCTGGCAGAAGACCAAAATGGTCTTTTTCTCATCACAGATGAGAGTAAGCCCGAGCTCGAGCTGCGCATGGATCTCCGACATCCCAGTCAGAGTACAGCACTAGAACATTTGGCCGAAAGGCTCCGCACCCATCTACGTCCACCGATAGAGCTTTACTTACAAGATATTGCCCTGGCAGATGGCGGTATCTACATACCACAGATGGTAGTGGTAGCACCAGATTATCTGATCAATGTGACGTCTATAGCCTCCTGCTATGGCGCGGGAAAACCGCAGCCAGATACCTACTTGATCAGTAGATTCCTGCCGCAATTACCCAATAGGTATCTTCTCCTGGGAGACATCGCTAATCATATGCTGGACAAGCTCTGTCACGAGCCTGGAGCTACCTTTGAGGAGCTCTTCCAAGAGACATTTCAGCGACATGCGCTTCACTACACCTACATGGAGGATGCTGAGCTCAAGCAATTGCACAAGGATGCTCGCCATCAATATGACAATCTGCTGCACGTAATTACCAAGCAGTTTCCCACCGTAGGAATCATGCTTGCACACTGCCAGGTGGAGCCATCCTTTTACTCAGATAGATATGGGCTGCAGGGTCGTCTAGATCTTCTGGCCATAGATCCGCGCAGATCTTCGCTACCTATCATCGTAGAGCTCAAGAGTGGCAGACCCTTCATGCCCAATACCTATGGAATAGGCAATAGCCACTATATACAGACCCTGCTCTACGATCTGCTGCTCAAGAGCGTGAGCAACCAGCAGTATAGACCGCGCAACTTTATCCTCTACTCCAAGCTCTCTGAGAAAGCTCTCAGATCCGCCCCTAGCATCAGGGCGCAGCAGACAGAAGCCCTGGATCTGAGAAATGAGCTCTACCTCATAGATCATCAGCTGCAAGTGGATCCACCCACTGAGATGCTTCTAGATGCTACGAGTGATGAGCGCATGCAGCACCTCACTGGATTTACGCGCGGTCATGCGAAGACGGTCCGAGATCGCATAGCTGATCTGAGTCCGCTGGAGCGCGATTACTTTGATGCTTATTGCGGTTTTGTGGCACGGGAAGAATATCTCACTCGACTAGGTGAGACCCACAGCCTACGCCGCACAGGGATGAATTCTCTGTGGCAAGACAGCATAGAAGAGAAGGTAGAGCGATTTGAGATCTTTGCCTATCTACAGATAATAGATACGAGCCTGATCGGTGACGACCATGTGATCCATCTGCGACGCAGCGAGCGTAGTAATCATCTGGCCAATTTTAGGAGCGGGGATATCGCTGTACTCTATCCCGTCACCCATCCAGTAGACAGTGCCGTGCGCAATCAGATCCTCAAAGGGACTATACTAGAAGTATCTGACGATCTCATACGCTTCCGACTGCGCCATCCGCAGCTCTTTGATAAGTACTTCAGCCAGCATGATTACTGGAACCTAGAGCCAGACACTCTCAGCTCCAGCTATCGACGGATGTATCAGGGCGTCTTTCACTGGGCAGGTCTGCCTGCAGATAAGCGTCAGTTGCTCCTGGGACTTGCTCAGCCCCGTACGCGTGAGTTGCATACACATAGCTGGCCAGATTACCTGACGCCGACCCAGCAGCGCGTCCTAGATCAGCTCATCCGTACAGAGGACTACGCACTCATCTGGGGGCCACCAGGCACGGGAAAGACCAGCATCATTCTCAAGCATTACCTGAGATATCTACTCGAAGAGCAGGGAGAGACTGTCATGCTCATCGCATATACTAATCGTGCTGTGGATGAGATGTGTGCCGTCCTAGAAGATCTGGGTGTGGACTACCTACGCATAGGATCACGATACAGTACTGGTGAGCTGTACAGGAATCGGCTGCTGCAGGCACAGGTCGCCCATCTCAGGAAGCGGGCACAGGTACGCCATCTCCTAGAGAGCAAGCGAGTCATCATAGGTACACTGGCATCCATCAGTGGTAAGCCCGAGCTGACCATGCTCAAGAAATATGATACGCTCATCGTAGATGAGGCCTCCCAGATCCTGGAGCCATCGCTGATAGGTCTGCTGGGATCATATGACAAGTGGGTGCTGATAGGTGATCACTATCAGCTACCAGCCGTGGTACGACAAGACCGCGACGCAGCTGCCATCAAGTCCTCTAGACTCCTAGATGCGGGAATAAGGAATAGCGCAGACTCACTCTTTGAGCGCCTCTATCATCAGGCGGAGATGTACGGCTATCCGTGCATACACCGTCTGACAGAGCAGGGACGTATGCATGAGGACATAGTGCAGTTTCCTGCAAATGCCTTCTACGCAGACCAGCTCACTTGCTTGGCTAGTAGCGATCGACTGAGGGCCGACTTAGCACCATACGACTTTCGTCAAAATGTGCTCTCACAGCGAGTCGCCTTCATCCCTGTACATGGAGCAGAGGACGAACTCATGACTAAATTCAACACGCACGAGGCTGATCTAGCCGTAGCACTTGCCAGTGAGCTCGTAGAAGTAGGTGCTCATGCAGCCTCAGAGATAGCGATCATATGCCCATTTCGTGCACAGGTGGCACTGGTGATGAGCAGAGCAGATGAGCACCCTATCGCCCTCGACGGCCTCCTAGTAGATACTGTGGAGCGACTCCAGGGAGGTGCCAGAGATGTAATCATCATCAGCTTGACAGTCCACAGATCTGATCAGCTAGCTCATATGATCTCTATGAATGCCGACGCAACCGTGGACAGAAAACTCAATGTAGCTCTCACTCGAGCAAGAGAACGACTCTATGTACTTGGAGATCCGAGAGTACTCAGTCAGTCGCCAGTGTACCGTCTCCTGATGGACAGAATCGGCATCTCCAGCGAACACCCCACGCGCTCCTAAGTTGATCAAGTGGAGACATGGAGGTCTGTCCGCACATTGACGTTAAGTTACGCTAACACATAGCCGTAAGAGAGCGTCTTAGCGCTGAGATCCCTACAGAATGTCTCACTTTTGCACACTCATAATTATTTCTAATAAATCATACATAATGAAGAAAAGTATTTTCACTCTCCTCCTAGGAGTTGCGTTCATCGCAGCACAGGCTCAAGTAAGCACGCCAGCACCTAGCCCATCCGCTAAGCTCACTCAGATGGTAGGTCTCACAGAAGTGGTCATCGACTACTCACGTCCTAGCGTCAAGGAGCGCACCATCTTTGGTAATCTAGTACCCTACGGCCAGTACTGGCGCACAGGTGCTAATGGTTCTACCAAGTTCACATTTGCTAAAGACGTCAAAGTAGCAGGTCAGGACCTCGCTGCAGGTACGTACTCCCTCTTTACCAAGCCAGGTAATGAAAGCTGGGAAGTCATCTTCTACTCAGACCTGACTAAGAATACGCCTCCATCGGAGTGGGACAATGATGCAATCGCTGCTCGTGCCAATGTGCGTGCCGTAAAGTCACCGCTACGCTTTGAGACATTTACGATTGATATCAATGAGATCCGTGATGACAAAGCTCTCATCAATGTGATGTGGGACGATGTGATCCTTCCTCTATCGCTAGAGGTACACACTGACAAGCAAGTCCTCAGCTCTATAGAGAGTGCTATGGCTGGCCCGTCAGCTAATGAGTACCGCAATGCGGCAAACTACTACGCTAAGACAGATCGCGACATGGACAAAGCTCTCATGTGGATCAATAAGTCTCTCGAGATGGCTCCAGGAAAATTCTGGGTACTACGTGATAAGTCTCACATCCAAGCTAAGATGGGTGACTATGCTGGTGCGATCGCCACTGCTAAGATGTCTAAGGCAGCTGCCGAAGAAGCTGGTAATATGCAGTACGTAAAATTCAATGAGGAGTCCATCGCAGAATGGATGACTAAGAGCAAGTAATCAGCTCAGCTGATCTTACAAGATATAATGAGCCTGGCTTCTGTAAAGGAAGTCAGGCTTTTTCATTTTCATGCAGTCACCTCAGCACCAGATCTCTGTGTAGAGGGGAGCAATTATCCAGCCTCCTGATCACGTCCAGCACCATACGCTCGATAGACGTAGTATACCAGCACTCCACTAGCCAGTACAGCTAGCCCTGCTATACTCTGGATCGGCCTCTCGATCAATACACTGATTACAAAGGCTGTCCCAGTGAGTAAGAAGAATCCTGTGATCACAGGCGCTAGTGGCAAGCGGAATGGTCGCTCGCGATCAGCCAGCGTGCGTCTGAAGATGAATAGGCACACCCCACCCATCAGGAGAAATACCATGTCTATAAAGGTGACATAGGTGATCAGATTAGCGAATGTCTTCCATAGGAGTAATAGCACCACGGCAAGAATCGCCTGGACAATGATCGCCACATGGGGCGTACGATACTGTGGATGAATCCTTGCGAGCGCCTTGAAAAAGATGCCATCTCGAGCCATGGCAAAGTAAATCCTCGGCGCACTCATGGTGTAGATACTGATCGTCCCTATGATAGAGAGGATCACCATAGCAGATACCACCTTGCCTGCTACAGGTAGTATAGCGCCTACCGCATCTGCTGCCACACGCTCACTGCCTATGAGTGTGTCCATAGAGAGGGACTTCATATAGGCCCAGTTAGCTCCTACATAGACTACAGTCACGAGTAATACGCCCATCACGAGTGCTCGCGGTACGGTACGCTGTGGATCACGCGTCTCACCAGCGAGAAATGTCGCATGATACCATCCACCGAAAGACCACAGCACACCCACCAGTGCGGCAAAGAATCCACTTACTCTGAAGTCTCGCAGTGCACCCTCCTGGATAGCGCTGGTCGGCGTTTCACCTAGAGATAGAGCCAGGAAGACAATCGCTATGAGTACAAGAATCTTTATGGTAGTCAGTCCACTGATGAGCCACTGACTCACATTGATACCGAGTACATTGATCAGACTCAGTGAGATGATGACGGTAATGGCTGTTAGCATTTGCGCGAAAGCGCTCATCTCTATATAGTATCCCAAAAATCCCGTGAGGCCTATACCCAGTCCAGCAAGAGCACCCGTATTGATCACCGTGAGAAATACCCACCCGTAGAGGAAAGCAGGCAGCTTACCCATGGCCTCCCTGATGTAGACATATACACCGCCGGCCTGAGGAAACATAGCCCCCAGCTCGGCATAGCTCAGCGCTCCCGTGAGACTGATCACGCCCCCGAGACACCACGCCGCCAGGATCCAATCCGCTCGCCCTATCTCGGCAGCGACGTCATTGGGCGTCATGAAGATTCCAGATCCTATACAGGCACCCGCCGCTAGGAGCGTCAGGCCAGGCAGTGTCATAGCGCGCTTCAGTCCGTCCATGCCATGAAGATAGTATATGTAAAGCAAGAGGCGGTCGGATTTCAGTACATTCGTGCTGCTATGAAGCGACTCGCGCTACTTACTGTACTGTGGATAAGCACTCTCAGCCTCTGTGCCCAGAGATCGGAACACTCCTTCAAGGGGACTGGGGCATTCAGTGTACCATTTACGTATGAGCAGGACTTCATCGTAGTACAAGTCACGCTAGATGATCGAGTGCCCCTGAGGCTGCTGGTAGACACGGGAAGTGAGTTTACCATCATATTTTCTAAGTATCTCACGGATCTGCTGGGGCTGGAGTATCACCGCGAGATAGAACTGCTAGGATCTGATATGAGCCGGCGCATCACCGCCCACATCACCGAGCGTGTCAGCCTAGAGCTATCGCCCCGCGCTAGGCTCAAGAAAAATGTCCTCGTCATAGAAAGCAGCGATATCCAGATGGACAAGATGCTAGGCATGGACATCGATGGGATACTGGGTGTAGAAGCATTTAAGGATATGGTGCTGCACATCGACTACAAGAAGTCCCGCCTGCGAGTCCATCCGAGCAAAGACATCAAGCGCCTCACACGGAAGCACAGTCCCGTACCCACCCTCATAGATCGCAACAAGCCCTATCTCTATACAGGTATGCGTATAGCTGACATACGGCAAGATAGTATCCTCATATTGATGGACAGTGGCTCGGCGATACCATTTATGCTATACACGGAGAGCATGGAAGATATGGAGCTCCCGAGTCATCTCACCAGCGGAATCCTAGGCATAGGACTGGGAGGCTACGTGCAGGGCTACAAGGGGCGGATCAGATCGCTCGAGGTAGGCGATACGCGACTAGAGAATCTAGTGACTAATTTTCATACAGCTGACACGGTGATCTCGCGGTCCATAGACATCCCACGGCATGGGTTGATAGGCAACCGATTGCTAGCTCATATGGATCCTGTGATTGACTTCAGCGATGAGCAGATCTATCTGCATATCAATGAGAAAGCCATAGCCAACAAAGCGGTCGATCGCAGTGGTCTATTTGTGGTGGCGAGCGGGGCCAACTTCAAGTCTTATCACATCATACATGTGGGCACAGGCTCTCCTGCTGAGGCGGCTGGACTGAAGAAAGGCGACATCATCCGATCCATCAATGGACGCAAAGTGCGTAGCCTCGATGTCAAGCGCATCACTAAGCGATTACAAGCACGCGCAGGCCGCGTGGTGAGGCTCAGGATACTTCGCGGTCAGAAGGCACATGACTTTGAGATCGTACTCGCTGACATCATCTGATGATTCGCTTGCATATAACCCTGATGATCAATGAGTTAGCAAAATAATATTTAGATCATCGCTGGTCTTTACCACGTGAGATCTGAGGCGATTGACTAGATACGCGGGTCGCGTGATTTTTCTTTGAGGGGGCTTTCGCCCAAATGCCTGATTTGCTTATCTTTGCACTCCTATTTTTAAAAACAGAAGATCATGTTTGCAATCGTAAAGATCGCTGGACAGCAGTTTAAGGTCGAGCAAGGCCAAGAAATCTATGTTCACAGACTCCAAGCCGAGGCTGGAGATTCCCTCAGTTTTGATGAGGTCCTACTCACCGCAGATGGTGATGCTACCACCATAGGTACGCCATCTCTCGGTACACCTGTGAAGGCGACTGTACTCGAGCATGTCAAAGGCGACAAGGTGATCGTATTCAAGAAAAAAAGACGTAAGGGATACCGTAAGAAGAACGGTCATAGACAGTCCTTCACGAAGATCAAAATTGATTCCATCAACTAGACAGTTAAGATACCATGGCTCATAAGAAAGGTGTAGGTAGTACGGATAATGGACGCGATAGTAATCCTAAGTTTCTCGGAGTAAAGCTCTTTGGAGGTGAGGCAGCTATCTCAGGTAATATCATCGTACGCCAGCGAGGTACTAAGTACCACCCAGGAGAAAACGTAGGTCTCGGAAAAGACTTTACCATATACTCACTTGCAGAAGGTACAGTGCGCTTCCACAAGGGACGTAAAAATCGTACCTACGTGAGTGTGGATCCCTTCGTAGATCCCTTTGCAGATTACAAGGCTCCACCTAAGAAGAAAGCTGCTACGGTAGCTCCTAAGGTAGAAGAAGTAGCGCAGCAAGTAGAAGCACAGATAGACGACTCAGAGGCTAAAGCTGCCGAGGCGAAAGCAAAGGCTGATGCCGCTGCTGCCAAAGCCGCCGCTGAAAAAGCTAAAAAAGATGCAGAAGCTAAGGCTGCCGCTGAAGCAGAGAAAGCTGAGGCACCTGTGGAAGCAGCTCCTGTGGACGTAGAAGCTACTAAGTCTGAGCTCTACAGCAAGATAGGAACAGCTGATGCAAGTGAGGCAGACGATCTCAAGAAAATCAAAGGTGTAGGTCCTAAGCTAGAGGGAGTCCTCAATGATATGGGCATCTATACATTTGAGCAGGTGAGCAAGATGGGCGATCGCGAGTATGATCTCGTAGACTCTATGCTCACAGCCTTCCAAGGAAGAGGAAAGAGAGATGAGTGGCACGTACAAGCCGCTGAGCT
>JAHDBH010000087.1 GCA_020630495.1 Saprospiraceae bacterium | reverse complement strand
TTTGGTGATATAAGTGGGGATTTCAACTGGGGGGGCATCAAGAACTTCCCTCCTGATTGCAATCATCATCGTGATGATCCATCGGGTCAGGGACTCTATGGTATCATACCATATTATAATTCATTTATGTTGTCAAATGATCACATTTATCCAACTTCTAAATGTTATTCTCTAGGGACAGGCTACTATGATTCAGATACAGAAGAGCTGCGCATGAGCTATATGTACTTCATATTTGATGAAGGCGGAATAGGTCTGAAATCTAGAATCATAGACACGGTGAAATTTGAATTTATTGGTAAGAAAATATAAAGCACAACATGAAAACTTCAATACTAATTTGTGTGTGATCTATTGCTGTTCTCAGGTTTGGTTTCTCACAATGCGAAATGAGATCGATATTTGGTGAGCCAATCAATACTATACTGGGCGAGGAATTTTAAATAAGTGATGATTTTCGGACAATGTACATTTCTGATCGAGTAGCACCGTATGCGACCATCAGAGTTAGGAAAGAACCACTTTTTATATATCATTCCGAATTTTCGAATAATATTATACATCTTGTCTAAGTTATCGTCACAGCTTATAATGCCAACGACAGATGGGAGTTGTTTTCGACCAAGCTAGGTACTTCTGAAAATTCCATAACCACACCTACAGCAATTGTATGCAATGGATATGAATCGACTATGCGAGCATCGGAAAAACTGAGATCTACTGGAATTGTATGCCTATCACTATCTTAACTTAAATCGCACAGGTAGAGTAAACTGCACATCTACTGGCACCCCATCTTGATAGCCAGGTCTCCACTGAGGCATATCGCGCACTAATTTGCTGATTTCTCTTTCTATATCTTTTGCTAGACCATTGAGAATTTTTATATCGCTGACACTTCCATCTTTCTTGATGGTAAATGAGAGCAATGCTTTACCCTCGATCCCTAGCTCCTTGGATCTCATGGGATACGAGAGACTACCATAGACGTACTGTAGTAGAGCGAGCTGAGAACATGACTGCAACTCATCCCTATCCAGCTCTTGATCTTCGCAGCCTGGAAATCTTGGCATTTCCTCAATTATCATTAGAGATGTATCACGAGTGGTGCTGATGAGCTCACCACGCTCATAGACCTCCTTCAGTTTCTCCGCTCCCAAGCTATCATATTGAATAGTCTCGCCATGTCGATCGCCTGCGAGATAATGAACTGTACGAATGAGTCTAGAGTCTTTGTCGAAAGTCTGCCACACTCCCTCTTTCAAGCCACTCACGTAGACGCCGCTTTTGTAGATCGACTCGCGCCATGGGCCTGTCTTGAGACCTTCTGCATATACACCTGCAGTGACTACTTGCCCATCATCCCAGCGCTCCTCATAATATCCGTGTAGCTCTGTGAGCTCCTCAGTCCTGTAAGTAGCCTTGAGTGTCAACTGCTCTGTGTCCACGTGGTATCTTTGTAATCGGTAGAGTCCACCCTTCAATAGCTCCACAGTGTAGTTTGCTCCGCAGTTAATAAGCTCAGAGGACTTCTCCAGCTGACTTTTATATTTATTATGGCAAGGCTGAGCAGTCAATGTCTGAGAAAATAGGACCATGCCTACTACCAAGAATCCAAGGTTCTTCATACGATTGATGTAAATGTTCTAATGGAATACAAACTTATAGACGCGTAGGCACATTGGTCTCATAGACTCTGTCGCACAGAAATTACATGTCATTCATCTCAATCATTACAACCAAGCGACTCCTGCTCCGGGCTCCTTCTCCCGCAGACTGGCCTGTGATATCCTATCTCAGATCTGATCCTCTCGTCAATCAATACGTGAAGCGACCAAGCGCTCCTACTAAGGAAGCGGCGATTGATTTTATAGAGCATATTCTTTCTCAAATTGCTAGTCGGGAGATTTACTACTGGGTAATCACTCAGCGCCCTCTAGATCACATGATCGGAAGTATCTGTCTATGGAATTTCTCAGAAGATCGGAAGACGGCTGAGATTGGCTACGATCTGCATCCTGATTTTCAGCAGCAAGGTGTCATGTCAGAGAGTATCAAAGAAATCCTTACATATGCTAAAGAAGATCTGAATCTTTCTAAAATCGTCGCCTTTACCCAAAGTAACAATTCGGCCTCTTGCCGCTTGCTTGAGAGGCACGGCTTCCTGCTTGCGGAGGACGAGCATGATCCTACGAATGAGATGAACCTGATCTACGGATTAGACCTACTCTGAGATGCTTTTGGACTATAAGACATGTCTCCTAGGCAGCTGATCATTGCGAATCTCAGGAGTCATCCATGAGATAAGTCGTATTCTTGCTGCCTTACCGCCTTGCTATGCTTTTAAATCTGTCCGATAGTATCTCTCACGTGGAAAATTGCCTTCGCAGCCTGGGATGGTTGCAAGAGCACGAGCGAGTGCTCCGCTTGGGGAAGCCGGGAGAGGGAAATATGAACGTCGTCATCCGAGTGATGACTGATCAGCGCAGCATTATCCTCAAGCAGTCACGGCCCTATGTGGCAAAGTATACCCAGGTGCCCGCGCCCCTAGATCGTATACTCACGGAGCACGCATACAATCAAGCCATCGCCGATGATCCAGTATTGACTGCTCGCAGTCCAAAGTTTTTGGCTTTCTCTGCAGAGCATCATCTCGTGATGATGGAAGATCTGGGTAATACACGCGATATGACGTATCTATATCAAGAGTCTGAAGTGATGGAAGCGCCTCTCCTGGAGCAAGCAATCTCGTACCTCGTATCCCTGCATTCTATCAAGCCCTCGACACACTATCCAGATAATATAGAGCTGCGTCAGCTCAATCATCAGCACATATTTGTCATACCATTTACTGCCGATAATGATATAGCGCTAGATGACATTACACCTGGGCTCGATGCTATATCTCGATCCATCCTTCAGGATGAAGATCTACTAGAGATAGTCAGCTCGCTTGGAGATTTATATCTTTCTACGGACGGCGACACTCTATTGCATGGCGATTATTATCCAGGTAGTTGGCTACTGGGAGGGGATCAACTCTATATTATAGATGCAGAGTTTAGTTTTCTGGGATTTCCCGAATTTGATCTGGGAGTGATGGGAGCGCATCTATTTATGTCATCTGGACGCAAGGAAATCATCGCAGAAATTATTGATATATATACCGATTCAAGAATTAATAATAACCTAGTACATCAAATAGCCGGCGTCGAAGTCATACGTCGATTGCTCGGACTGGCTCAGTTACCCCTGACGCGCACTATCCAGCAGAAATCCAGCTTACTGCATGCGGCTGTAAAGCTTATCAAAAATGCGTAGTATAATACTATATCTTTTTATTGTCATTTTTTTCTGTGTATCCTGCGATGACCAGAAAGCGAATAAGTCTGTGCCATTTCCGAGTTATTCGCCTTCTCTGGAAAAAGCACCTCAAATAGATCAGGAAATTTATCAAGATAAAATACTTGGAGCACTCGTGGGCTCAGCTATAGGAGATGCCATGGGCGCCCCTGTAGAAATGTGGAATCGCTATGATATACGTAATGAGCATGACTGGGTATCAACAATAATTCCCGTCACCAGAACTAAAAGCCCAGAAGGCACATGGCTGCACAATATGCCCTCAGGAAGCACTACTGATGATACGCGATGGAAATATCTTTATACTCAGTTTTTGCTTAGCGATGTCAGTCATCGTGACACGATATTGCCTCGGGAATTTGCCGCGTACATAGCGGAGGCCTATGATGAAGTGTCTGATCGCCTGCGCAGTGACGATGGTAAAGAAATAAATAAGACCACAGACATCATCAGTCAATTGCAGTGGCTACAAGAATGGGCGCAAGTGGCGCGAGCCTATCAGAAGAGCACGGACTCCTATAATCGTGCTCTGCACAGATTTTACGGAGGTGAAATGAGCTGTGCTGGGATGCTATATGCGCCCATGATAGGACTTGCCTGTCCAGGACAGCCGAGGCGCAGCTATACACAGGGATATGATAATAGTATATTTGATATTGGCTATGCGCGAGATTTATCTGCGCTCCTAAGTGCTATGACGTCCCTGGCCATGACTACGAGTAGCACAGATAGTCTCTTACAACTGATCATACAGGTGGATCCCTATGGCTACGAAGACAGTCGGCTCATCGGTCGACTTGCTCACAACATATATCGCAATACGCATAGAATCGTCACTCAGGCCGAGTCCTTGTCGCGAGAAGAACTATATGCCGATTACATCCTTCCCAGCTATTGGCAGACTGACACACTGGCTTACGCTCAGGTACTCTATATCTATGGCGAGCTCGATAAGCGCCTACAGGATATTCCATTTCATGCTGGAGAGATATTTATGATCAGCCTGGCTGCGCTTGAGTATGCTCAGGGCGACTTCATGAAAGCCATGCAATTTATCACCAATTATGGTCGTGACAATGATACGGTGGCTGCTGTGGTAGGAATGATCATCGGAGCACAGATAGGCTATTCTAATTTACCGCAAGCCGAGCGCGATCAAGTCACGAGTGTCAATCTGGATGTGATAGGTATTGATCTCCAGGAGATGGCCTCTGATCTCACGACATGGCGCTACGCTTCCCAAGAGTAATATCTACAGACTTGAGGACACCGCTATATGAACGTCAAGTGCATGCATACCAAGCCAAGGTAGCTTGATTTGTTTGTAATAAGGATTTTTATCAGTTTTACCTCGACCGAGTTACGGATTTTTTTTGAGCAAGTAAAATGTCTCCTCACGCAGAGCTTTTATCATAACTCGACTTTGCACAGAGCATCTAGCTGCAAGCAGTAGGCAAGTCTATGCTTACCTCGATGGGTTTGTTGTGAGTGCTGGGTGGAAGCTGTGTACTTCCAGAATGCAGCACTAGAGCAACCAAGCATTATTCATCTGAGCCATGTGCACTACGTTGAGTCGAATGAAGCTCCTCTCTATCCCTCTATGCGAGTACCTTTGCCAGCTCAAACTAGAAACCTTTCATCCTTACGACATACACACGCCCTATGACCAATAATTTTCTCCAGCAGCTCGGCCTCGAAAGTACTAATTACGGCACGTCTACAGGCCGGGAGCATTTGCCCGAAAGGGCCTATATAGAAAGCCACTCGCCTGTAGATGGCAAGCTCATAGGAAAGGTGAGCACCACGACTGCCGAGGACTATGAGACCGTGATCACCAAGGCTCAAGAAGCCTTTAAGACTTGGAGAATGGTTCCTGCACCTAAGCGTGGTGAAATCGTGCGACAGTACGGCGATATGCTGCGCAAACACAAGGAGGCGCTGGGCAAACTCGTCTCTTATGAGATGGGTAAAAGCTATCAAGAAGGCCTGGGTGAAGTGCAAGAAATGATTGATATCTGCGACTTTGCTGTAGGTCTCAGTAGACAGCTCTATGGCCTGACCATGCACAGCGAGCGACCGCTACACCGTATGTACGAGCAGTGGCATCCTCTAGGTGTGGTGGGTATCATCAGCGCATTTAATTTTCCCGTGGCTGTATGGGCATGGAATAGTATGATAGCACTTGTATGCGGCGACGTATGCATATGGAAGCCCTCGGAGAAGACACCTCTCTGCGGCGTCGCTTGTCAAAATCTCCTGCAAGATGTACTCAAGAAAAACGATGTGCCTGAAGGAGTCGTCTGCCTCATTAATGGTAACTATACTGTGGGTGAAATGATGACCACCGATAAGCGCGTCGCCCTCATATCAGCTACTGGATCTACGCGTATGGGTCGAAAAGTCGGTGCCGTGGTCGCAGAGCGTATGGGTAAGAGCCTCCTGGAGCTCGGCGGAAACAATGCTATCATCATCGAGCCCGATGCGGATATGGATCTGGTGCTGACGGCAGGCGTATTTGGCGCAGTGGGCACTGCAGGACAGCGGTGTACCTCTACGAGACGCCTCATCATACATGAGTCTATCTACGATCAAGTGAAGGATATGCTCGTGAAAGCCTACGGCCAACTGAAAATCGGCAATCCTCTAGACTCTTCTAATCACATGGGTCCTCTCATAGATCAAGACGCAGTGAAAATGTACGAGAATGCCATAGATAAAGTCAAAGACTCTGATGGTTCTATCCTGGTAGAAGGTAAGCAACTGACTGGCTCAGGCTATGAGTCTGGCTGTTACGTATCGCCTTCTATCGCGGAGGTGGCGGCCGATGCGCAGGTCGCGCAGCACGAGACATTCGCCCCGCTGCTTTATCTCATGAAGTACAGCAATCTGGAAGAGGCCATAGATATACAGAACTCTGTACCTCAAGGTCTGTCAAGCGCTATCATCACTAACAGTATGCGGAGCGCTGAGAAATTTCTCAGTGCCGCAGGCTCTGATTGCGGTATTGCCAATGTCAATATCGGTACCAGTGGCGCTGAGATAGGTGGAGCATTTGGTGGTGAGAAGGAGACAGGTGGCGGCCGTGAAAGTGGCTCAGACGCCTGGAAAGCTTACATGCGCCGCCAGACGAATACCATCAACTACAGCACTGAAGTGCCTCTGGCTCAGGGTATAGAGTTTGATCTGGGGTAAGAGTCTGGGTAGCGCTTTCGCGCAAATGCAAGATCAAAAGTGTGGGGTATGTCACACGCTTTACTGTAAAGTCTATGCTGTGATAGCATAGGTATGTGACGGTGTGATCTGGGTGACTGATAGCCCTAAATTATATACATTTCACAGTAAAGTGTCTGTAATGGATTACCAGACATGTTTCAGTAACCTCTTCGCCTGGCGCCACTGGATAGTCTGGATATTTTACTGTAAAATGTAAAACACATCCATATATCTATGCTTGCCCGAGACGATTCTCAGTGACATTCCTCTTTCACATACACGCCACTCATTCTCTAGAAGAGTAAATCGCTCGTCAGAAGGACTATGGTCAACTTGGCGTCACATATCAGTTTTAATTACTGATGTGATCAAGCCACATCAGAGAACTCTCTACATTTATCTGATGCGCGCAACGGGCGATCTGACGGGCTTGCTGCTGACGGACCATATAAGAAAGTAGGTAGTCCTGAAAGAAGAGCGTGAGTTATCTTCAAATCGATGATTTTCTGTGAAATGTGCACTATGTATCGGACAGCAGTGATACTCTATAAACTATATCAATATGCCAACTAGAAACTCTCTACACATTCTGATCATCGCGTACTGGCTGTGTGTCGCTAGCTGCTATACGCTATCTGCACAATCTTCTCCAGCACCTGGCGACCGCTTCGCCTTTACCACGATCTCAGCCATACCCACAGATGATACCACGTATGGCAGTGGATTTTCTCTCTACGCTAGTGTCTGGCAACTCTATGAAAGATATCCTAGGACAGACCTCTTCCAGACTGGACTCGTAAGTGTATGGATGACGCCACAGCCTACTGGTGAGGAACCAGAAGACTTCTATAATACCATCGAAGGAGGTCTCGGTTGGTGGACAGATCTCAGATTTGGCCATGAGGCCCCAAAGTTTATCATGGGTGGAGTATCCAATGGCTTTTATTCCTGGGCAAATGGCCCTGGTGCTGGCCAGTACGATCTGGTAGATGGTCATAGAGACTGGTCTCAGCCAAATGGCATGCTCGATGTAGCTCAACTGTCCAATACACTCGTGTGGCCGCCCGACGGCCTCAATCTGTCTACACGCAACAACGGAGAATTTCTCGGCTACGGCTACTATCCCCTACCACTCACTGAGGTGATGAGCAGCACCAGTGGTCAAGAGATTACCACAGGTAATCAATCATGGACACTCTTTATCGAGGCTGATAACTTTAAAGGTCCTGTAGCATTTTTTCTCCCTACCTTCTGGACCAAGCCCGTGCTAGAAGATCCTAGCCTAGAAGGTCTCTTCCTGGATACCAGACCATCCACACCTGTCCACAACTACGGTATCGAGACAGCCACTTTACCCGCTGTGCATGCTAGAGATGACGATGGGCAGCTCTACTTCAAGGCGCTGCCAACACGCTATCCTGTGACTCAAGCTGATGAATCTGTACTACTGAATCGCCCGATGGTATACTCTCGAGATGCTATGTGGAATAGCTTGACATCGTGGTTTGCAGGTGGCGCTGTGGCTCCCACTCGCATGGCAGAGGGCGGACAGAGAGAGGTGCTCTTTGATATCGCCGACGAAGAAGGCAGCGCATTCATGACATCTCACGTAAAAGAAAATCCTGGAGGAGAAAATGAAAACGATGAGTATCTCATAGAGCGAGACTACATATACCCTACTGTCTTTGATGCTAACTCCTGGGGCTACGAGATGAATATGGACGTCATTGCTACTGCGGACGGACTTTTTAACACACCAAGCTACTTCCAAGCTGACGATAGGACTCTGACTGCTACTCCACTGACAGAGGATATGATTCCAGATGAGACAGGCCTAGCCAGCTATGTATTTGAGGTGGATGATGACGATCCACTACCCTATCTGACACCATTGGAAACTGACTGCCCATGGCACGATCCAGAAGGAGCCTGGCTGAGCCCTGGACCGAGCTCAGGACCATTTACCACCACGCTGGAAGACGGCAGTACTCTCACGTACTACTGGTACAGATTCATAGATCAACCTGCCATCATCGCCGCCAATCTGCCCATCACTCAGCGCCAGCTACTGCAAGCGAGAATCGAACTCATCCACACGCACTGGCTCTCTACAGATGAGTTTCTACCGAGTCCATCCAGAGGAAATCTAGCCATACTCGATGATGGCCTCCGCGTAGTACCTCCGCCGGGACTAGAGATAGGCTATGTACCGATAGTGACTAGGCAAGAGACATCTACGACGACCAGCACGGAGCCCATCCACGATATGCCTCGACTCACTATTTACCCCAATCCTTCCCACGACATCATATACTTTAGCCAGACAGTGCGCTCGGCGGTCATAAGATCAGTAGATGGACGGATCGTTCAGTCACTCATCGAAAGTGATCGTGTGGATGTCTCGTCATGTACGTCAGGAATCTATTTACTTACACTATGTACGGAAGACCAATTCTGTCACACCCAAAAAATCATAGTCCCATAGAGTGAGTACTGCTACCCTGAAGTCATGATCACAGAGCTAGGTGAAAGCGTACAACATTCCTAGCCGATATAGAGACGACCAAGACGCCGTAGGACTTACTATCTGACTAAAATGCAGAAGAAATAGCACAAGAAAAGAGGCGCATGATCCAGAGCATCATGCGCCTCTTGATACATCAATCAAATTTGATCAATACCAGAAGGCAAGATGCGTCGTGATCGCACCAGTACTTTTATAGATTCCATACTCAATCTCAGCGTTGGAATAGTTCTGGTCACAGTAGACACTACTGAAATTTCCTA
>JAHDBH010000282.1 GCA_020630495.1 Saprospiraceae bacterium | reverse complement strand
AATGGCATAGGCATAGATCAACAGTTTTATGAGGAGATATTCACTATCTATCGCCGCCTCCACAACAATCAAGAGTATAAAGGTACAGGACTGGGCCTGGCGATCTGTCGCAAAATAGTAGAACAGCTCAAAGGCCAGATAACGGTAGACTCCCAGCTGGGATCTGGCACTACCTTCCATATTCATCTACCGGTCTGATCACTGCTCAAACAATCTGGCCTACAGACCTGTTGGCTATTCATTATATTGTGACCTACAGATTTATTTTGTCAATAAAATGCCTATCATGATCCGTACTTTAATTTTCTTAATCTGCTCCAGCATCATACTGCATCCTCTCATGTCACAGACTCCTCCATCGTCAGATGACCGCATATATGATATCATCGATGGGGTCAGTGCGGAGCGTATCGAGGCAGATATTACGACTTTAGTCAATTTTGGTACTCGCCACACCCTGTCTGATACCGTATCTGATACTCGAGGTATAGGAGCCGCCAGACGATGGATCAAAAGTGAATTTGATCGTATCAGTGCTGACTGCGACGGATGTCTGGAGGTGAGCTATATGCGAGGTATGGTCGAAGCTGGAGAGAGCCGACGTATACCCGATGATACCTGGATCGTCAATGTGCTCGCTGTCAAACGAGGCACCAAGTATCCCAATCGGTATATCATCATGTCAGGTGATATCGACAGTCGAATCTCAGATCCCCTAAATGGCAAAGATGACTCTCCCGGGGCCAATGACAATGCCTCTGGCATGGCAGGAGTCCTCGAGGCCGCAAGAGTGCTGTCAGCATATGATTTTGAGAGTAGCATCATATTCGTTGGACTATCTGGGGAGGAGCAAGGGCTCTATGGTGGAAAGATCATGGCTGCAAGAGCTAAAGAAGCAGGCTGGGATATCATAGGTATTCTCAATAACGATATGATCGGTAATATCAAAGGAATCGATGGAGTCATAGACAATCGGACATTCCGAATATTCTCAGAGGCAGCCCCTCCTGACGAAAATGAGCAAAAGAGAATCTGGAAACGATTTTATGGAGGCGAGGTCGATGGTATCTCTCGTCAGCTCGCCAGATATGTACATCGCATGACATCGACCTACATGCCTATGATGAATCCGAAGATGATCTATAGGCTCGACAGATTTGGACGTGGTGGACATCATCGTCCATTCAATGATGAAGGATTTGCAGGAGTGCGTATCATGGAGGCTC
>JAHDBH010000281.1 GCA_020630495.1 Saprospiraceae bacterium | reverse complement strand
GAGAATGTGGACATGGGGCTGATAGAGGAGAGGTGTAAGGAGCTGAGGATGTGAGTAGATTGCGCGTGGGTAGCCACGCCTTTGAGCCAATGTGCATATGAGGCTAAGACGTGTGGTCAATCGATACTAAAATATCCTATGCACCCTATACACTATAGACCGGGCTAGCTAGACAAGGTATCATCTTAACGGAGAGGCCGAGCGGTACATATTTCTTATACACTGGCAGAGAACTGAAAACCCTAAAAAAAGAGACCGTGCTATCCACAGATCGGTGCTCATACAAGCATCATCTGGCCGCCCAGACTTTACCATCCAAGCACATATGCAAACACCAAAGGCACAACAATCGTGGCATCTGATTCTATGACAAAAGTGGGTGTCTCAGGAAGCAGCTTACCCCATGTGATTTTTTCACTCGGTACTGCACCAGAATAGGATCCATAGCTCGTGGATGACTCAGACACTTGACAGAAGTAAGACCACATGGGTATATTACTTAATTGCAAGTCTTGATGAAGCATGGGAACCACACATATAGGAAAATCACCCGCTATGCCACCACCTATCTGAAAAAATCCAATCGCAGAACTCCGCGAATTCTCTCGATACCACTCTGAAAGAAACATCATATACTCAATTCCAGACTTCACGGTCCTAGGCTCGAGTTCCCGTGAAATGCAGTACGAAGCAAAAAAATTGCCACATGTAGAATCTTCCCACCCGGGCACTATGATGGGAACATTTTTCTTAGCAGCAGCTAAGAGCCAACTATCACGAGGATCAATCTGATATTTATGATCCAACTCACCACTAAGTAAAATCTGATAGAAGTATTCATGCGGCAAAAAACTTTCTCCCTTATCGTCAGCGGCCTTCCAAGCAGCATACAAGTGCTCCTCTATAGCTCTCATAGCCTCAGCCTCTGGAATACAGGTGTCTGTAACTCGATTGTAGTGATGATCTAGTAATTCCTTCTCATCTTCACGTGACAACTCACGATAATGAGGAATCCTCTTATAATGATCATGAGCTACCAGATTAAATACATCTTCTTCCAGATTGGCGCCTGTACAGCTAATTATATGTACTTTATCTTGTCTGATCATTTCAGCCAATGACTTACCTAGCTCAGCTGTGCTCATAGCTCCTGCCAGTGTAATCATCATCTTACCTCCAGAATCGATCTGATTTCTATATTCCTTAGCGGCATCTAATAGAGCAGC
>JAHDBH010000280.1:966-1229 GCA_020630495.1 Saprospiraceae bacterium | reverse complement strand
GTCTTAAAATACCCTCAGTGATCACGACGCATGATCTGGCCTATGAGCATGATGAACTCTACAATAAAAAGTCCCACATCAAATGGCTCAAAAAATGGATGCCTCGCTATCATCAGGTAGCAGATGCTGTCGTCTGTGTATCTCGATATACTCAGCAAGATGTGATCAATCGCTATCAAATAGATCGATCAAAAATACAGATCATCTACAATGGAATAAATGAGGAATATCGTCCGTGGCCGAAAGAAGAAATAGAAAACTAT
>JAHDBH010000280.1:0-956 GCA_020630495.1 Saprospiraceae bacterium | reverse complement strand
GCAGGATCAATCTCCTACTGATCACGAGCTCATACTGATAGGTCGTCAAGCATGGCGATATGACGACGTCATCAACACCCTAAAATCCTCTAAGTATCAGGATCGCATCAGACACTTGGGCTACTGGCCGGGGGACATCAGTGGAGTGATCGCTGGAGCAGAAGCATTAGTATATCCATCTATGTTTGAGGGATTCGGACTGCCAATACTCGAAGGAATGAACATGAGGACACCTGTGATCTGCAGTGATCGCAGCGCTATGCCAGAGATAGCAGGAGATGCAGCGATACTTATATCACCAGATGACACTCAGGACATAGCGGATGCTATGCAAAGTGTGATTAGTATGCCGGCCACAGATAGATCAGTGATGATCGCCGCAGGCATCAAGAATGCCCAGAGATTCTCATGGGATGCTGCATCTCGACAGCTATATGATATACTGCAGAAAGTCTCAAAAGAGCCTACCAGCCCTCTCGCTCAATCAGCGAAGTGATATGAGCCAGATGATGCTCACAATGCCAGACATAGAGAGCCAACATAGTATTGAGAGATAAATTTTCTTTCCACTCTGGATGTCCGAGCTCACGCTGGTAGTCTAAGTCACTCATCTCTTTCAGGAGTGTAGTCCATCGAGCATGTACTCCTTTGAGTATTGAGAGAGAGTCTTCGATATTCCCATATTTTGCATCTGGTAGCTCTGCCCATGATTTTTCGTCATAGGCCTTGATCATCGGAGCATCCTCTGTCATAGTCCATCTGAATCGGATATAGCTATTGATATGACTATCTGCTACGTGATTGACTACTTGGCGGACTGTCCAGCCCTCCGGGCGATAGGGTGTATTGAGCTGGTCTTCGCTGAGGTTTTTTACGACCTTTTTCAGACGCTTTGGATATTTAGAGATTACCTTGATGTACTCCTTTCGTTTTTTGGGAGTCATTTTTTTGGGCGC
>JAHDBH010000086.1 GCA_020630495.1 Saprospiraceae bacterium | reverse complement strand
GCCAGTAATCGCCTTTTTGCTGTACAGATGCTCCTTCATCCTCTCGTACATGGCGCCTCCAAACTCCTCGCGTAGCTCTCGTTCTTCTTTTCTCATTTCTTAAAGTTAAAAGACACACTTAGATGAACAGTCTCTGGCACTGATCAGATCATACACTTGCTGGAAAGTACCGAGCTATCAGAAACACCTCAGTAATTTGCCCACCACTGACCACAGAGATCCTCATCTTAAGCTAGGGAAACCGCAATTTGGATCTAAAAAATTGATTCAAAGACCCTGGAAGTCAAAGGATCTGCTTACCTTGGTCATTACAGATCGACGCTCGGCCCGAGAGATAGATAAATTTCAACAATCTGTCCGGAGCCTATATCCTCCTTATCGGCCCGAAGGCGCTTGTTTGTGTAATATTGACATTTAAGGTGGAGAGCATGACGTGGTATCTTATGATAACGGTTTTTTAAAGATTAAAACTTGTAGATCTACTTGAAGATTTTGAGAAGTCTCTATTTTCAACTTAGTTTATTTTGAAGATTGGATTGTCAGAATATGAATAGTATTTAAGCAAGGCTTGGACATTTTAGTTGATAGCCTTTTTAATATTGGGATTTTTGAAAAATATATGAATTATGATCGGATTAATTGTTATTATTATAGCATGTGTAATGACTTACAATCGAGCTAAGAAGTTGAATGTAAGTTCCGCTCTTTATATTGTTGCCGCCATACTACTAGGAATAGTGCCTTCAATGTTAGTTCATCTAATTGTTGGTAGATCATATGTTGCAGTTATTATAAGTCTATTTTTAACTGTAGTGCTTTGTTTTATTCCGTATTGGCGACTTGGCAGTATGGAAGAGATTAATTCTTAAATTCAAATAGATAATCTTGGCTGGTTATGGATGGGTTTAAATAGAAAAAATGTTTAAATCGATATCGTTGATCTAGATAGAACGTATATAACTTGAAAAAAAATTTCTTATAACGTAGGAGTATTACATGCGCAGTAGATTCACAGGCTCTTAGAGCAGTGTGATTTTAGGAGATATAAGTTACAGACACATCTATATCAATCATATTAATCCGAGATTTCTATGTAATCGCTACATGTCATGGTTGCTTTACCTGATTTTATGAGACATCACCGCTCGCCAATCATAGGGCCTCCTGCATCTATACTGACATAACCAATAACGCAGCCAATAATCCATAGTTGAAGCTAGAAAAGTCAGATTATCTTTCTAATTTAGACTCCGCAGATTGGTATTTGGCGTTAGTCGTTGGCGATGTTGTAGGGATCTGTGACGACGACATTTCCGTCTGATGGAGCGTGATGTTGAAATATAAGCATACATTTAAGAAAGGAGTAGGAATGAATAAGAAGATTACTATAATAACTTTTTTCGCGGTGGTGCTTGGGTTGTTTGCTCAATTGATTACGGTAGTCTCTTATACGCCGAATCTGTTTCTCGCCAAACTTGTTAAGGTTGTTCAAGCTTTATCCCCAGATTTGAAATTGTCTTTCATATCCGATTCTCTATTTTCTTTTATTGATTATGAGGCTAATTCGGTACTTAATTATATGGACTTATCCATCTACGTAGTTATTCTATTTGGATACGTTCTGTATTTAAGGAGTAGAGGTGAGGAGATTCGATTATTGAGATTTGCTTTTTCTATTATCTTTCTAACGAAGTTTTTATCTTTCTTGGCGATTATCATTTCTATAGTTTTTCTCGGCTGGTTTGAGCCAGGCGATTCATTTACACTAATTTTGAAGATTACACTATTTGTTGCGAACGCATTTTGGGTGTGGGCTTCATTTTACTTAATTAAAAGACTATCTCAGAATCTACGTTTACTTGCTAATGATGGGTTCACTGATGCTTCGAAGTACGTTGACTCCCCAAAGTATCAAAGACTTTTTCATCATGTCTTAGACGTTTTTCTCAGCATTATAATGTGCTCGACTTTTGTATTTTATTTTGTACGAATATTTCTTGCGCCTATAGGATTTTTGTTTGGGTATCAAGGGGAGCTCTTGTTTGCAGTACTCATTTGTCGTCTCACATATTATGTCTCATTTGAGTGTGTATTTAAGTCATCGCCGGCCAAATTTCTTACAGGTTCACGAGTTATCGCAATTGGAGATAAGGGGATCGGCTTTAAAACTATTGCATTGAGGAGTGCAGCCCGGCTTGTACCCTTGGAGGCTTTGTCTTATCTTGGAGCAGGAAATGGTTGGCATGACAAGTGGGCGGAGACACGAGTGGTCAAAGAAGAAAACTGTGGTGTATCGGGCTTTAAATACTTGTGGGTTGTTCCTATTTTAGGAGTAATGGGATTGCTTTCTTATGTTGGATATGAGATCAAGAGTGATTATAATTATAAACTAAGAAAGAAGAATGACTACAACGAAAAAGTTGAGAATATTAGGAAATCGCTGGAGGATTTAGACGTGGATTACTTTCTCCGATTTAATGAGGTCAGTGACGAATATGTCGATCTCAGTAAGTCGTATTTTCTAAAAGTTGATTCACTTACTAGAGATGACGTTTTTGGCAGGTATTTTAGACATGAGCATACCTCTCTAAATGCATACCAACTCGAAAAGTATTACGAGAAGAATAAAGATATGATTCCGTCTATTAGGATATCTAGAGAGGATCTGAATAATGCGTATACAGAGGATTACGAGGATTATATGTCTATGGAACGAAGTGGATTCGAGTTTGCGCCTGAGATGAATAGAGAGTATTTTATTTCAGGAGCTTTTCGAGCGTATGGGATGAATCTAGCATTGTTATATGCTATTGAACGTAGTGGTGACGAAATCGTTATTCATATAGCGAATTATGGGTGGCCTGCAAAAGTGATCAGTATACAGACTATTAAAGGCGATCTTATTTGGCTTAATGAATTACCGGAAGAAATTAATGAATTGCATCATAGGGACTCTAAGAAAATACGCCTAAGGGCGGAGAATTTTGAGTCTTATAAGCCATACAAGTTTAATTTTACAGCTTCTGATACGCTTGGAAGATTGGAGCAATTTGAACTGCAGGGAGTCAATGAGGAACTATCTATGAAGTTGGTTTCTAAAGAGAATTAATTCATAAAACTGATGTTACGGTTTTCTTTCTTTTGTGAGTGTTCTCAGCGATCTATCTATTCGTGGTAAAGCTGATATATGCTCATTACTGCTTTTTCAGATTCACTCGTCAATGAATCGATTTTGTACATTACTACAGCACTGTCCCCCTTGTTCTTTCAAGCCCCTCCCCTTGTCAAAGAGTTGCACGTAAAGGTTCACACTTGTAGGAATTAGGTGCAGTCTTGGAGGAATGCACAGCAATCCTCTACGAAGACTTCAACGCTATCCTCGCCAGCAACCACCGTCGCTCCAGTAGCGACTCCTCAGCGATTATTTTAGCCTTGATCTGATCTAAGCCCGCGCGGTCATAGGCGCGATGCACCAAGCGTGTATAGCGAAGTACTTTCAGATAGTTTTCGCGGTGATAGCCAAGTTTGGTCATTCTGCGCACGGCTTTTTCTGTGCTATCCATGAAGCTTTCTAGGAGTGCATCTTCTTGTTGCTCGTAGTAGATTTTCATCTTGAGTGTCTGCGCTGCAAGACTGAGGATCTGATCTTCATAGTCAGTATGGTAGAGTTGATCTAGCGCTTGATCGTGTAGGCTGGAATGGTATAGCAGTCGTGCTTTATTAAATCGGTAGATGCTATCCGCGTATCGTGGATCCAAGAACTGCTTTTTCTCCTCTATAAACTGCGCTACCCATTCGAGTTCGTCGAGCTTGATACCTATGGCGGCGGCATTACGGTATGTGAATCGAGACAGTCGCCCATCGGTGAATAGGATTTTATTCTCTATTCCTTCCTGATAGAGTTCTAGGAGATGTCGGCTATAGGCATCCTCTCCACGATTGATCCTTGCGATGCAGTAATTGATTGCCCCTATGACGAAATCTTGCTGTTCCTCCAGCGGAAAGCCGTCAATGTGCTCAAATAATAATTCCTGATACTCTTGATAGAGATCATCCCCTTTTCCACTAGCTATGAGATAAAAGTGGTGATAGAGAGCTATGGCAGGATACTGCATGAGCTCTCGCTCCTGTATGTAGCTGATGAGATAGTCGATCATGCCGTAGTCGTAGCTGCTTTTAGTGAGTCGCGCATGACTGAGCATGAGGCAGGCATGGCGGAGTTTTTGGCTGATATAGACCACCTCCTGCAGATCGGCATACTCTTGTAGATTAAATTCGCTCAGCCGCAGCGTCTTGCGATGCTCGTAGTCCATCTGCATGAGCGTGAGGCGATCTGAGAGTACGGCGGCATCCTGGCGGCCAGAGTCTCGTGCATGTGCTCTTACACGTTGGAGCTTTCGCTCAAAGTCGTCATACAACTCTAGCGAGCGTAGCTGGCTGAGTAGGGCGATCGTAGACTGATCGCTTCCTTCATGGAAGTTTTCGAGTGCCAGGAATCGCTCTAGGTGCTTGTATATTTCTGAGATTCTCAGACGAAACCGTGTGTCCGTGAAGCTGGCTGTATCCGATGATCTACGCCATATGCGCTCCTTGTCCAGATCGAGCCGTAGGGTATAGCGATCCTCTATCAAGGCTTGGTAGAGCGTAGGCAGTTCCGTTTTTTGATTTACATAGGGACTCTGTAGGTAGAGTAGAAATCTATGGCGGCTTTTGGCCGAAAGGCTATCAAGAAATCTAAGCAACTTCACATTATAAATATTTAGATATGTTCTATTATTTACTTTCTTAATGCACTGTTTATCAATATTTCATCTATAAATGTAGCGATAAAGAGCTCTACAATTGCGAAATAATGTCTTTGGTGAAGCTAGGTTGGCAGTTCATCTTTGAGACATACTTACTCAGAAGTCGCAAAAATCATGACTACCAAATCTCTCCATATCGCCCTTCTTATTACTCTCTGCTCTGGTGTGTGGATGCAGCTACAGGCCCAGATGGAGGTAGAGCCGGCTTTCTGTGTAGAGTGGAATGGCATCGATGGCTATGAGGTCCGTGTACAAGGATTTGACGACGTGGAGTCGGTACAGTTTTCTATGAGATGGGATCCGACTCAAGCTGCGCTACTCGAGTTAGTAACCGTGCAGGATATCACGGATCCATCCGATTTCTTTCTGGACAATGCTGATGAAGGAGAACTTACCATGGTCTGGACAGACGGCGGTCTCTCGCCCCTGACTTTACTAGATGGAGAGATATTTTTCAGCCTGCGTATGGATGTGAGTGATGTAGAAAGCGGAGCACCGTATATCACGGATGATCCTCTAGCATATGAGCTGACGGATGCTGACGGCAATGTCTATATGGAACTACGCGCTATGGCCAACTGTCTTGGCTCTGTCCGATCAGGCAGCTTGATCAGAGGGACGCTACTCGTCGACACGGATATGGACTGTGAGTCAAGTGCCGCTGACCGTGCACTGCCCAGCACGATCATTACCTACATGAGCGCCACGGATACGATTCACACTCGCACTGATACAGATGGTAACTACCTCATCGAGCTACGGCCGGATGACTATCAAGTAGACGTACAGGCGGATGATTACTTGTATACTGCCTGTCAGGCCTACACACTTACAGTAGATGATGCCACAGCAGTAGATACGCTAGATATCCTACTAGAAGAGCAAAATATCTGTGCCACCGTGCATATCGACATGATTCACAGCGCAGCTATTACCTGCGATGAGACGATATTTCAGATCCACTATGATAATCGCGGCACGGATGTGGCGAGAGGATTTTTTATAGATGTCTCATGGGATCCGAGCTGGAGCTATGTAGGGTCTGAGAGCGCCTTTGTCAGGATTACAGATGAGCTTTATCGGCTGTTATTACCAGATGTGGACCCACAGTCGACAGGGACGGTAGAGCTGAGACTGTTCCTCGACTGTGATGCCGAGGATGGCTCGAGCCACAGGGTAGTGTCGCAAGTGTTGCCCGTGGTGTACTGTGAAGAGATTTCCCCAGACTGGTCTCGTGCCAGTATCGAGGTAGAGGCAGAGTGCGAGGGAGATTCAGTCAGATTTGCGATTTCTAATGTCGGTATAGTCGCCATGGCGGAGCCTCTGGATGGTATCATATTAGAGGACGATCTGGGCGGATTTGTCCGCGATGTATTGCTTCCTCCAGGCGAGCAGATTATAGAAAAGCGAGAGGCAAATGGCTCTACTTGGACACTTTTGATTCCGCAAGTATCGGGTCACCCTGGATCATCCTTTCCAGCGGTATCCATAGAGTCTTGCAATGATGGTGTAACTATGAATAGTCTTGGATTTAGACCAGACTATGCTGAAGATGACGAAGACGTATTTATAGACAGAGACTTATTGATAGCTGATAGGGACGAGCTTTCGCTCAAAAGCGCATTACCTACAGGCTACGGTCCTGAAAATTTTATATCAGCAGATCGGAGCATAGAATACACGCTTAGATATCAAAATACGACTGGTCTGACGCTAGATAGACTCAGCTTTGTAGATGAAATTCCTGAGTCGCTTGACATAGAGTCACTGACTGATATACAGTCCAGTCATCCTGTACAGGTGATTCTTAATTCTGACAATAGTATCACTTTCTCTTTTACAGATCTACTCTTACCAGATAGTAGTATAAATAGCGTTGAGAGTCAGATATACGTCAGTTATAGATTATCTCCTGTAGAAGGTATAGCACCAGGTACCCTCATAGAAAATTACGGTGAGCTATACCTCAGCTATGACCGCGCCGCAAAGACGGCACTAGTATTTCATACTGTAATTGATTCTCTAGGGCCGATCATCACGTCACTTCTTGATCTGCCACAGAGTAAAGAACTGCAAATCGCACCCAATCCATCCGCCTCAAATAATGTAATTCATCTACCCAACTTGGTCCACGACGGCAATAGTTCATTTACATTGATCAGCGCTGATGGACGTGTGGTAGTCCGCTCTGCACTACTAGATAATCATATCGACTTATCACCTCATGATCTGCCGCCTGCTTGGTACTTATTACAAGTGTATACCCATGAGGGCCATCTCTATCAAGCGATCATCATGCTCACAGAATAGCCGCGGTACGGCAGTTCTTCCTTAAAATAATTAGCCTAAAGTAAATACTATTTCCAGCCATTCCTATGCCTACTCAGCAAGGATAAAATCATCACAATCTAAAACACAAAAATTATGAAGCGCACACAGTCTTCCCTTATTCTCAGCAGTCTCGTAGCTGGATTTCTATTCAGCGCGGGGCTGCTATTTTCCCAGCAGCAATCCATCGGCATATGTGTTGACTGGGTAGGAGATAATCAATACGATCTCATCGTATCTGATTACAATGAAGTCGATTTTTTTCAATTCACTCTCGCATGGGATGCGGAGGTGGCCAGCTTTATCGAAGCTCGTGGATATGCTGACTTACATGTAGACTTTAATGATTGGGATGAGGATTTCCTCGCAGATGGTCTTATGTCCGTCATACATCTCAGGCCAGGTGTGGAGGGAGTCACTCTAGAGGATGGTACGGTGATCATGAGCATATTTCTTGATACCGAGGATCCACTAGCTAGCTTACCATATATATCAGATGACATACTGTCCATAGAGGTAGGTCGTCTAGATGATGAGGTGTTTAATTTTATTAATGAGGGCGAAAACTGTAGTAATATCGATCGGGCGCATTTATCGGGTCGAGTGACGCAGTCCGTATCTCTCGACTGTGCTGATAGTGATATTGTGGGAGTTCCCCATACGATTGTCAGCATCCAGGGATCTGAGCGTACTTACTATACACAGACGCATGCGGACGGTTATTACTATGCTTTCTTGCCAGAGGGTACGTATACCATAGAAGTAGCTATGGATAGTACTCTCTACACGCAGTGTACTACCTTGGATATCATCACTGTCGCATCTACAGAGGATCGTATCGTGCGAGACTTTCGCATAGCCCCACTCAGGCTGTGTTCTGATCTTGAGGTGAGTGTTGCGACATCTAGGCTCAGGTCTTGCGTGACGAGTAGATACTTTGTCAAGTATCAGAACGCTGGTACCGTCACGGCTAATAATCCAGAAATTGTCCTGGAATTACCCGAGGGATTACATGATTTTGCTAGCGAGGTGGCATACACTGCCTTAGGCGGAGGCAAGTACGCGATATCGTTGGATGATCTCGCGCCACGAGAAGGCGGGCAATTCACTTTCACCTGTAAGGTAGACTGTGATGAGCTGGATCCGCTTACCTATTGCGTGTCCGCTGCCATCAGTCCAGGAGTAGAATGCCAAGACATCGATCCTCGCTGGAGTGGCGCACGTCTTGTCGTAGATGCAGACTGCGATGGAGATCAGGTCATCTTTAATGTATCTAATCAGGGCGATTCACGCACGAGCAGTCCGCGGCATGTAGTCATCATCAGGAATGATGCTGCCTATGATGAGGACGAGCTAGAGCTCTCTGCGGGTGAATCTCATACGTATCGTATAGACGCCGATGGCGCTACATATAGAATCATCGTAGATCAAGAGAAGTACCATCCTGGAATTTCTGAGCCTACAATCGCCATAGAGGCTTGCGGAAGCGGAGAGGCGGATTTCGGCTATATCACTCAGTTCAATGAGGATGACGCCAATAAGTATGTAGATATATTCTGTCTACAGGCGGTCAATAGCTATGATCCTAATGATAAACTCGCACAACCTGCAGGAATAGGTACTCAAGGTTTCATTCCTAAGAATAAGCCAATCGACTATACCATCAGATTCCAGAACACGGGTACAGATACTGCCTATCTGGTCATCATCCGCGACACCATAGATGAATTGCTCAATCCTGCCACTATACGTGGTGTCATTTCAAGCCACGACATGGATTTTCACCTCAGCGGCGAGGATCAAGTGACGTTTACATTCAGAGATATAGACCTCGTAGATAGCACGACAAATGAAGCCGCATCTCATGGCTTCGTAAAATTTACGATAGACCCCATCAAGGATCTGGAGATTGGCTCTTCTTTTTCTAATCATGCCTCGATATATTTTGATAGAAATCCAGCGATCGTGACTAATCAGGTCCGACATACCATATCGCAAGATTTTATCAGGGTTCTTACTGCTACCGTAGATCAATCAGATGAGTCATATGTGAAGATTTTCCCCAATCCAGCTTCGACTACTGACGCGATATCGATCGATATATCTGATACTGAGATGTATGATTATAGCCTGTACGACATGACTGGTACGATTATCACTGGTGGCACTAAGACAGATCGAATAATTAATCTAACTGATCATGCACTGTTACCTGGGCTATATGTACTGCGAGTCCAGCTAGAAAACAGAAATCCTTATATCACTAAACTCATCATAAAATAATTCAACAAGAAACTCCCTCCAGTGATCAATAAGTGACTCGTAGTTTAGTTGGTTTGTTGTTTGCCTATTTCCTCTGGATTTTTCGCTTATTACGATTTTGTATGATCCCC
>JAHDBH010000279.1 GCA_020630495.1 Saprospiraceae bacterium | reverse complement strand
TGATACGTCCTATGATGTATCTCGCGCTCAGCTACGATCACCGTATCATAGACGGAAGCACTTCAGTGACATTCCTGGTGAAAGTCATCGAGTATCTCCAAGATCCTGTGAGGCTACTTATTCAGGTTTAGATGACAGTAGGCGCTCTTATCGAGTGGATCTCCAGCCATCAGCTCACTGCGCTCAGCGTTCTAGTGGCGCTTCCACTGATAGCTCTCTGGCTGGGTTGGCTGAGTAAGGGTAGGGGTGACGAGTCGCCCTGGTGCATCTTTTATAGTATACTCATCTACCTGGTCTGCATTCCTGGAATATCGAGCTTGTTATTATTTGTAGGAAGGTACTTGATCGGCAATGGTCAGCTCTACGATATAGATCTACTCATCCATGTGGCGATGCCGCTATGCATGATATTTACCTTATTGATTATTCGTAGGTCTGTACCGCTACGAGAGATTCCTGGCTTTGCGACGATTACAGGATTTCTGTTGATGCTGTTTGGTCTGATGGCTCTCGGCTATCTGCTAGATCGCTTCCGTATCGTGATCTTCAGTCAGATACACATAGGATGGATCGTGTTATTACTTGTCAGCTTTCCGCTACTGGTGTGGTGGGGATGGAGGCGAGTGCGTGGGGTGTAGGGGAGCTATGATCAGTGTGGTTAGTGAGTATAGTGTGCATATAGGAGCACGGCTATCGCTGTTAGTCTTGTATAAAGGTCAAGAGAGCTTCCTAATAAGCACTCATGAGCTTAGACCAGTATCATTAAGCCTATCATACACCCGATCAAGCATGAGATCCTTAATGATGGTCGACATCTTGTTGTCATCCATGATCCTAGCAAAGAGCTCACCGTTTTGATCCATGCGATCTATCACGAAATCCATAAATCGATCTTCGAATCCATAGCGGAAGTTTTCTTTGCTATTACTTTTAGCCTGCTGCTGCATGGTTTCGTCCTGTACAAATTCTTCTTCAATCTGATCAAAGAATAACTGGTCGGCAGGCGTGAACTCAGTACCTAGTTTATCATTAAGCACTTCTATGATCAGCGAAATAGGGGCATGCTCATCTTTGTTTCCATAGCTGACTCCAACGTCTGAGGCGATACCGAGCTCACCCTCTGTGCTCGTCTGCATCACTATATCTCCTTCTTCGATTTTTTGCAATCGATAGGACTCCAGAGCAACCTCGTCATCTAGATTGAGTCGCTCTCCCGGATCTGTCTTGGGAAG
>JAHDBH010000010.1:55595-57876 GCA_020630495.1 Saprospiraceae bacterium | reverse complement strand
ATGCTTTTGCTGGTCTTGGGCTCGGGGCTGTTTATGCTATTTCCCATGATCGTGGGGATGATGGTCGACATTGCCGAGGGAACAGAGCAGCGCTTCACCTTGGCCCAGCTCACCAAAGCACTCGTAGTGCTCCTCATCGCACAGACTCTATTTTCTTATCTGCGCGTGATGTGCTTTGCCATCACTAGCGAAAAAGGTATGGCAGATGTGCGCAAAGCTCTTTATCAGAAATTTATTTCACTCAGACTTCCTTTCTACGAGGAAAATCGAGTGGGAGACCTCACCAGCCGCATCACCAATGACGTCGCCCAGCTACAATCAGTATTTTCGATTACGCTAGCAGAATTTGTCCGACAGGTCATCATCCTCGTCCTCGGCATCATTATCTTGATCGTCTTCACACCTCGGCTTGCGGTGGTCATGTTTGCTACGTTTCCCGTGATCGTGGTGGGAGCTATCTACTTTGGAAGATTTGTGCGAAAGCTCAGCAAAAAAAGACAAGAAGAACTTGCTGCTACCAATACGACGGTCGTAGAAACCCTATCCAATATCCGCGATGTCAAAGCATTTACTAATGAGAATCTGGAGCGCAGTCGCTATGGCCTTGCGATCGATGGAGTGGTGAAGATCGCCCTTCGCCTAGCTCGATACAAGGCCCGTTTCGCCAGCTTCATCATAGCCGTCCTATTTGGGTCTATATTCTTCATCATCATCTCAGGATTTAAGATGGTGCAAGCGGATCTCATGACCCTTGGTGAGCTGGTGCAGTTCATTACCTATACGGGTATTCTCGGCGCTTCCATCGGTGGTCTGAGCAATTTCTACACCGAGATCGTCAAGGCTATCGGCGGCACGGAGCGCATCAGAGATATCCTGGACACAGATCCTGAGTTGATGCTCGATGATCCTGTGCCCGAGCTACTTCTGGAGGGTGAACTCAGCCTCGACCAAGTCTCCTTTAGCTATCCTACAAGACCAGACATTCCAGTGCTGCGAGAAGTAAGTCTACGCGTGCCACAAGGACAAAAGATAGCACTAGTAGGCCAGTCAGGATCGGGAAAGTCCACCATCGCACGCCTCCTCATGCGCTATTACGAGCTATCCTCGGGGATGATATCTGTAGATGGCAAGGATATTCGTGCATACGATATTACTGCCTTTCGGCAAAATGTCGCCATCGTTCCCCAGGAGGTCGTGTTGTTCGGAGGGACGATACGTGATAATATAGCTTACGGTAAGCCCACCGCCACAGACTCAGAAATCATCGAAGCCGCGAAGGCAAGTAATAGCTGGGAGTACATCAGTCAATTTCCTGAGCAACTAGACACTCTTGTGGGAGAACGCGGCATACAACTCAGTGGAGGACAGCGTCAGCGCATCGCCATAGCGCGAGCCATTCTGAAAAATCCTGCTATTCTCATCCTCGATGAAGCCACCTCAGCGCTGGACGCTGAAAGCGAATATCTGGTGCAGACTGCCCTCGAGAGGCTGATGCAAGGCCGTACTTCCATCATCATCGCCCACAGACTTTCTACTATCAAAGACGTGGACACCATCTATGTACTGGATAGCGGTCGAGTGGCTGAGTCAGGAAGTCATACTGAGCTTCTTCAGCGCGAGCAAGGCATCTATCAGAATCTCATCCGGCTACAGTACGAGATCCCCGCAGACACATCTCATGAGACCAGCTAGCCTCCGCGCATACAATACCATGGGCCTGGACTGCAGCTGTGCGCAGCTCAGTCATATCCAGTCGGAGAAGCAACTTACGGCAGCACTGCAGGACCCCAGGGATCATTTCATACTGGGTGGTGGTAGCAATGTTCTTTTCGTAGCAGAGCATGTAGATCGCCATGTATTGCATATGGATATCCAGGGAAAGGAAATTCTAGAGCAGAGCGAGGATGCTGTCTTGGTGAGATTTGGCGCGGGAGAGAATTGGCATCAGTCTGTCCTATGGACCCTTGACCAGGATCTCTATGGCATCGAAAATCTTAGCCTCATCCCCGGCACCATGGGTGCCGCTCCTATACAGAATATCGGCGCCTACGGCGTGGAGCTTGAGTCGTGTCTGGATGCTGTGCGTGCACTCGATCTCACTACAGGCAATATGGTAGAGATCTCCGCTGCTGATATGGGACTTGGCTATCGCCAAAGTCACTTCAAGGGTAAGTGGAAGGGTCGATACATCATCACGCAGGTCGATCTTTGGCTTCAGCGTCAAGCTAATTTATCACTCAGCTATGGCGCTATTAATGCTCAGCTAGAGGAAAATGGCGTC
>JAHDBH010000010.1:32969-55495 GCA_020630495.1 Saprospiraceae bacterium | reverse complement strand
CGGCAAGCGCTCGTGCTGGTCAACTATGGCGATGGTACTGGTGTAGATATCTATCAGCTATCTAGCGACATCATCGCCGATATATCAGAGCGCTATGACATCGAGCTAGAGCGAGAAGTAAATCTTATTTTTTAGCAGCTTGATCGGCTTCCATCCGATCAATTTTAGATTCGACCGCTGCTCGGAGCTCAGCGCTATAGGCGATCATACGATTACGTATGTCTCTGTCAGAACTTCCTAGAATCCGAGCAGCTAGGATTCCTGCATTCTTCGCTCCATCGAGAGCTACGGTAGCTACAGGAATTCCAGAGGGCATCTGCAATATGCTCAAGATGCTATCCCAGCCATCGATGCTATTGCGACTCAGGATCGGCACACCTATCACGGGGAGGGGTGTGAGACTAGCCACCATGCCGGGCAGATGAGCTGCGCCACCAGCACCCGCTATGATTACACGCAGACCGCGCTCATGCGCACCACGCGCATAGTCAATCATACGATCGGGTGTACGATGTGCAGACACGATCGTCATCTCATAGTCGATTCCCACGCTGTCCAGAAAGTCCGCTGCCGCCTGCATGACGGGCAGATCTGAGTCTGATCCCATGATGATTCCTATCGTAGCTGCCATAGTGGTGAGATTATGATGATACAAAGGTACGCTACTACTCAGGCGTACATCTAGCTCGTGGCGTCGCCCTCTACTGTCAATATCCCGCGCAACTCAGGGATACGCTTCTTCAGGTCTTCAATATTGTCGCTGCAGATGGTGATGTGTCCCATCTTGCGTCCTGGTTTGCAGATCTTCTTATTGTATAGATGTATATAGACATCAGGCATAGCAGAGAGTTCTCTCCATCCGTGATACACGGCTGGGCCAGTTTCGCCAGAGCCGATCAGATTGATCATAGCGGCAGGTCGCACCAGCTTAATCTCGGGTAGGGGCCAGTTGAGCACGCCACGCAGATGCATTTCAAATTGGCTGTGATTGCAAGCTTCTATAGTGTGGTGACCGCTATTGTGAGGGCGCGGAGCGACTTCATTGATGAGGAGCTCGCCATCTTCATTGATAAACATCTCTACGGCCAGAAGTCCGCATATCTTAAGATCGGCGATGAGTTTTCTTGCGAGCTCCTCAGCTTCTGCAGCGACTTTGGGGTGAATCTTGGCGGGGCAGAGGAGGTAGTCTACAAGATTTGCTTCTGGGTCAAACACCATTTCCACTGCAGGAAAACTGCGCACTTCGCCAGACTCGTTTGCCACGGCAATGACACTGATTTCTGTATCGATTTTTACCATATCCTCTAGCAGATAGGGACCTGCCATAGCGGACTGTACATCGCTATGCGATCTACAGATTTGCACACCGCGGCCGTCGTAGCCGTCCGTGCGGCACTTGAGCACCACAGGATAGTTCCATGCATCCGATTCCATCAGATCTATCACGGCTTGCTTGGTATCAGCGTGGATGTAGCGGCTGGTCGGGTAATCGTGGTCTCTGTAAAAGTCTTTTTGTAAACCCTTGTCTTTTATGATATCAAGCGAGTCAGGATGCGGATGTACAGTGATGCCGCTCTCCATGAGCGCTCGCAGTCCTTCACTGGATACCCGTTCTATTTCTATGGTGGCGGTGTCGCACTTGCCTATGAGTTTTATGACATCTTCGGCAGAGCTGAAGTCTCCTGTGATAAACGTACCAGCCAGCTGGGCTGCTGGAAAATCCTCCTTGGCATCGAGCAAGACGGTATCCAGCGTCCATGGGCTGGCACGCTCGCAGAGCATCTTACCGAGTTGGCCTGCGCCGAGTATACCGAGTGTCTTAGTTTGCATATGTTGGGCTATAATTGAGCCGTCAAAAGTACAGTATGTCTACGCCGTATATCGCTGGGATTTTATCACAGGTAGTGTATAATTTTCTCGGAGTAGCATAGCTCTACTCGAGTCTGAGAAGACTCGCGACAGTCTTCCGATCCATAGGCTCATCCTCACACTCCTCAGCACACGGGAAAAGTCCTACGTTTGGAATCAGAAAATTATAGAGACGATATGGCAAAGACACTCATAAAGAATGCACAGATCGTCACGGGTAAGAAGATTACGCGTGGAGATGTGCTCATCGATGGCGAGCGAATCGTAAATGTCGGATCTGATATTTCGCATCCTGAGGCTAATGTCATAGATGCCGAAGATTACTTGCTGCTGCCTGGTCTGATAGACGATCAGGTGCACTTCAGAGAACCAGGATTTCCGCACAAAGCCAACATCCTATCCGAGGCTCGCGCAGCCGTAGTTGGTGGCGTAACGTCTTTCATGGAAATGCCCAATACTAAGCCACAGGCCCTCACGCAGCAGCTCCTTCAGGATAAGTACGATATAGCTGCAGGCAGCAGCCCAGCAAATTACTCCTTCTACATGGGAGCGAGTAATGACAATATGGATGAAGTGCTGCGCACCGATCGCAAGACCGTGTGTGGGATCAAGATATTTATGGGATCAAGCACAGGCAATATGCTGGTGGATGACGAGACGGTCCTGCGCAAGATATTTTCTGAGGCGGAGCTGCTCATCGCCACTCACTGCGAGGATGAGGCGACTGTACGTGCACGGATCGCTCGCTATCAGGAGGAGTACGGTGATCGTGCTACGGCGGAGATGCATGGTGAGATTCGCAGCCGCGAGGCATGCATACTTTCGAGCCAACTGGCCATGCAGATCGCGCATGATACCGATGCTAGGCTGCATATATTGCACATCACTACGGCCGAGGAGGCGGAGGCTTTTGATAGCGAGACGGAGCTTTCGCTCAAAAGAATCACCAGCGAAGCCTGCGTGCATCATATGTACTTCTGCGATGAAGACTATGCCAGACTTGGAAATAAGATCAAATGCAATCCATCTATCAAGACTCGTGCAGATCGAGACGCGATACGTGCCGCATTAGTCTCTGGTGGTATAGATGTGATCGCCACAGATCATGCCCCGCACACTATGGAAGAGAAGTCTCAGCACTACTGGCAGGCGCCATCAGGGTTGCCCCTGGTGCAACACAGTCTAGACCTCATCATGGATATGGTCCAGGATGGTGTCATGGATCTGGAGCTGGCTATATACAAGGCAACAGAAGCGGTCGCCATCTGCTTTCAGATTCCTGATCGTGGAAGGATAGAGGAGGGCTGCTATGCAGATCTAGTGCTCTACGATCCGCAGCTGCAGCGCGAGGTGAAGACTAGCAATATCCGCTATCACTGCGGCTGGTCACCTCTAGAAGGTAAGGTGATGCAGGGAGGCATACGATATACGATGGTCAATGGTCAGATCGTCTACGAAAACGGTGTGCTCCACGATATACCTGCTGGACAGCGCATGACATTTGATAGATAAGAGATTGGAGTGATCTTTGCAGTATGTACCCAAGTGGTAGCCCGCGTGCGAGCTCCAGATAGATTTCACGTAATGGACCCAGTGCCCCATGATCACATACCTCAAGAAGACACCAGCCGGCATCACCGAGCTCGACAAGCGAGAGGAGCAGGCATGGATCCACGTCACGCCGCCTTTCAGTGCTGATGAACTGCAGCAGCTCAGCACTGAGCTAGATGTGCCGCTCGATTTTATCACAGATAGTCTGGATATGGACGAGCGATCTCGCTATGAGGTCGAGGATGGCGCGCGCCTGATCTTGATCAACACACCTGTCATCAACGAGCGGGACAATGAAAATGAAGCACTCTATGTGACCGTCCCACTGGGTATCATTATTACGGAGGATCACGTGCTTACTGTGACGACCAGCGACAATCCCGTCATCAAGCTATTCCTAGAGCAAAAGGTCAAAAGCTTTGATCCCGAAAATGTATCAAAATTTGTTCTACAGCTTTTCCAGCAGAATGTGCTGCGTTTTCTTCTTTGTTTGAAAAAGCTCAATCTCCAGAGAAATATTATCGAGCAAGAGCTATACGACAGCAGTAGGAATCACGAGCTCAAGGAGCTCTTGCGGATAGAGAAGAGCCTGGTCTACTTTGTCAATTCTCTAAGCAGCAATGAGCTCCTCAAGATGAAAATCAAGCGCATCGATTTCCTCAAGATCAATCAGGACGAGGATCTAGTAGATCTCTTTGAAGATCTGATCATTGATAACAGTCAGGCTCTGGAAATGGCCAATGTATACACCAACATCCTGGGCGGAACCATGGAAGCATTCGCCTCGCTGGTATCCAATAATCTGACGATGGTCATGCAGCGGCTTACGCTCATCACGATCGTGCTTATGGTACCTACACTGGTTGCCAGCTTTTATGGGATGAATGTGGTGTTACCCTTTGACGATCACAAATACAGTTTTGTCGGGCTATTGAGCTTTTCGCTAGTGATCAGTCTTGTTGTCGTATGGTTTTTCCGTAGGAATAAAATGTTCTAGCAGCAGAAAATACCTCTTCCTCGTGACATCACGCGATAAGAATTTTTCTTACGCATTGAGCTTAACCGCTCAGTCCGATTTAAATCTGAGATCGCATAAAGACAGTTGCAAGTCTCCGAGGTAGCTCACGCTATTTATCTCTACTGAGACGATCTGCTACTGCACGATGACCTTAGTGACGTAGATCTGTTCGCCCTGTTGCACATAGAGCAAATATGCACCTGCTCGCACAGCGCTGAGATCCATACTCATCATGTCACTGCTACGTCTCGCCAGCGTATAGCCAGTAACTCTGATCCCAGTGGTGCTGTATAGGGCAACAGTTGACTCAGAGATATTGCTCGTGGTGGCTTCTATGTACAGTAGATCAGATACAGGATTAGGGAAGACACTTATAGGACCGTCCGCTCCGAGCACCTGTACCGCTACATCAAAGTCGATCTCCGCCGTAGCCATCAGCTCGCATCCGAGTGAATCACGGATGACCACGTCATAGAATCCTACTGCAAGATTTTCAAATCTTCCGCTGTCTTGGAATGTTGCTCCGCCATCTATACTGTACTCGTACGGCGGATTTCCTTCTCGTCCTACAATGATAAGCAGACCGTCCAGTGCGGTCTCTGCTGTAGCGGGCCTGATCGTAATACCAGCAGTGAAGAAGCAATCTGGCAGCTCAAAGTCAAGGGATGATCCACAAGCATCTAGATCTACCACACGGATGACATAGGGCCCACTAGGTAGGTCAGTAAATATAGAGTCAGCCTGGAAGCTGTCACCATCGTCAATACTGTATATGTACGGGCCTCGCCCACCACTAGGTGTGATGGTGATGGATCCATCTTCAGAGACATCCGTGGAAGCGACCGTGAAGTCGACAGCAATATCAATATTACAAGATCCTATCTGGACCGCTATCATAGCTTCACATCCAGCGTTGTCTCTGACTAGAATCGTATAGTTACCCGCTAGGAGATCCAAGAAGACATTACTTGACTGAAAGCTACTGCCACCATCTATGCTGTAGAGATAGGGTGATGTACCATTAGTGGCAGTGACCACTATACTTCCATCTGTGCTATCAGGTCCTGTACTGTTAGTCGTTTCTGCACTTAGCATCAGATTGCAAGCATCTACCGTCGCTTCTGCGCTTCCTGTACATCCCTCGGCATCACGCACGACGATTGTATACATTCCACCACCTACGTTTTCGAAGATGCCTGACGGCTGGAAAGTCACTCCGCCATCTATGCTATATTCATAAGGCGCGGTACCACGGCTTGCCACTATACTTATGGTTCCATCTTCCTGTGTGGGGCCTGATGCTTGCTCAGTGGTGACAGAAATCATCAGATTGCAAGCTCCTACGATGATGCCTTCCATGACTTCACAGCCAAAGTCATCACGTACCACAATGATATACCTGCCTGGAGGGAGATTGTCAAACACGTTAGAACTCTGGAAGCTCACTCCTCCATCATTGCTATAGGTATATGGAGGTGCTCCACCCATGACATTGATCGTGATGCGACCATCTGCTGCATCTGGCGCAGAGGCATTGTCGATCTCAGCAGTAAAGCTCAGATCACAAACAAATATCACTACGATCCCAATGGCCTCGCAGCCCAAGTCATCTCGTACGACGATGTCATATCTTCCTTCAGACAAGCCTCCAAAGAAATTGGAAGACTGGAAAGAGACTCCACCATCTATACTATACTCGTAGGGCTCGTCTCCAGAGATCACATTGATCGTGATAGTCGCATCATTCTCATTGAATCCTGACTCAGGGGTGAAGGATGCCTCTATCACAAGATTACACTCTTCCACCACTACGGTCTCTTCATATTCACAGAGATTGACGTCTACTATTCGTACCTGATAGGTGCCAGCATCAAGATCCGTAAAGTCTGGCGAGGACTGAAAATTGAAGCCTCCGTCTATACTATATTCTACAGGCTCAGCGGCGTCAGAGGCTACTATACTGATGGTGCCATCCATCATGTCTCCTGTACTCTCTGGTGTAGTGGTAACTGCCGCCGTGATACCACATGCAGGTACCACCACGGTCATAGTGGACAAGCAACCATTGGCATCACGTACTACCACCACGTACTCACCTGGAAGCACATTGCGGAAAAAACTTCCTGGCTGAAACGTCACGCCTCCATCTCTGCTGTACTCATAGGGCTCTTCCCCTCCTGAGGCCGTGACTCGTATGGTGCCATCATTAGCTCCTGCTTCCGACGCCCATCGCACTTCTACCGTAAAAGATAGATCACAGCCCGCTACAGTTTCCATGATGACGGCTTCGCAAAGCAATGCATCGCGGACGATTATCGTATAGTCACCAGCACTCAGACCCGTGAAGACATTACTTGTCTGAAAGGTCACTCCACCATCTATAGAATACTCGATGGTACCAGTTCCATTAGTGGCGTTGACGGTGATGGTTCCGTCCATAGCACCATCATCAGTTTCCACTGTGGAGGAGGATGTGGCGCTGAGCAAGCACTCGCGCTCAGCGCAGAAGTTCTCTACCAGCTGTGATCCGTATTGTCCGTCAGTAATAAATAGGAGCTCTCCAGCAGCATTGGTCACTGATGCCATACCATCGCCACTTGTGCAACATATTCCATCACCGCCAGAGTCATTCAGTGTCAGATCGTAGCAGAGTGTTTCATCCAGACACATCTCTACTACGATGGTCGTACCAGCTTGGCCAGAGCTGTACGTGCCTCCAGAGTAGATGACCACGCCGTTTTCTTCTATGGTCCAGGAGGTCTGGCTAGGATTATTGTCAAGGGTAAGATTAAAGGATGCTGACATGCCATTAGGTACTCGGAAAATCGTACCCATGGCGCTGTTGTTGCTCGGATCGTCGTCTGCATTGCCATTGGGCATAGTGACTCGTCCTTCTACGTCATTGTCGCCTTCCACTAGCCCTGTGGCCAATAAGGTGACTACTTCACTTTCCCCTGGTATGAGATTTCCTGTCCAGGCCTCTGTGCTGATGAGAGATCCGTTCACTAGGACTTCCAGAGTCGCGGTGCTAAGGACATTCTCTCCACGATTAGTTAATAGTGCTGTGAATTCTTGACTGGTACCACAGACTCTGTCTTCTGTCGATTCAAACTGTGAGAGGCTGACATCATCACATGATAGATGAGTGACAGTGACAGTCAGTGTATCATTAGAGTGATCGCAATCGTCGAGCTCGGCTGTAAACAAATCGAGGACATAATCACCCAGATCACTCATATCCGCACGCCTCTGATAATTGTACGTTGCGGTTCCATTAGCTGGTACATTTAGCGTCGTCATTTCCAAGAACTGGAGTCCATTGATCTTGTATCCCATAGAAAGATTCATCACAGGGACATCACTAAAATTTGTCACAGTGACTGTGATAAGCTCATCAGCGCCAAGATCACAACTTGTGATAGGAGCAATGATGGCTGTCACTCCAAGATCTTCTGTACCAAATTCATCGTATGGAGGAGAGGCTACAGTACATATACTTGAGGAAATGAGCAGTGCAAGACAACAGATGACACGGCCAATTGCTAGGGGAAAGGGAAATACATTCATGATCGTCTAACTATTCTAATCGTCAGAGTGGGGTATGGTTTCAGACAATGAAGATAGGCATTAAATGCCTGATTATCAATGTTCGTTCGTCATCTAGGGGGTATATTATACATAGCGATTACTCCATACACATGCCCGAGGTTCACTTGAGCCAATCTGAGATATCATAAAGCCTAAAAGTTTTTTGATCGGTATAGACTTCCTTAATGGATGATCGTACATTTAGCCGAAAGGCGAACTATGCTAGATAAAAATGGAATAGCGCGGCGGATCGCGCAGGAGCTCAGGGATGGATGGTATGTTAATCTTGGGATAGGTATACCTACGCTAGTGGCCAATCATATTCCCGAGGGTGTGGATGTGACTTTTCAGTCAGAAAATGGTGTCCTAGGCATGGGCCCATTCCCTACAGAGGATGCGGTGGACGCAGATCTGATCAATGCTGGAAAGCAGACCATCACGACTCTGCCTGGAGCATCTCTGTTTGACTCTGCTACCAGCTTTGCCATGATACGTGGACGTCATATACAGCTCACCGTGCTGGGTGCTATGGAGGTTTCTCAAGATGGCGATATAGCCAACTGGAAGATTCCTGGCAAGATGGTCAAGGGCATGGGCGGAGCTATGGATCTTGTGGCCAGCGCAGACAATATCATCGTGGCCATGATGCATACCAGTAAGCGCGGATCGAGTAAGCTAGTACCTGCTTGCACCCTGCCGCTTACAGGAGTCCGATGCGTCAAGAAAGTTGTGACTAATCTGGCGGTCATGGATATACGCGATGGAGCATTCCATCTACTAGAGCGCGCACCTGGAGTGAGCGTCGATGAAATCAAAGCCGCGACTACAGCTAGACTGGTGGTACCAGATCATGTCCCAGAGATGTCGATGCGGTAGGCGGATAGCTCTGTCTCATATCCTACCTTTGTAGGCATGAGCAACTTACTACTACACACGGCAGAGACGGGACATCTCAGGATCATCATCAATCGCCCCAAGGCGCTCAATGCGCTTAATTCTACACTGATCCAAGAGCTCTATGCTCTGCTCCAGAATCATGAAACTGATGACTCGATCAGAGTGGTGAGTATAGAAGGAAGCGGAGAGAAGGCTTTTGCCGCTGGGGCGGATATTACAGAGTTCCAGGGGATAGCTCCTGCTGCCGCAGAAAAACTCAGTAGAGCGGGGCAGGCTTGCTTCAATTATATCAGTCAATATCCCAAGCCCGTACTGGCGCTCATCAGAGGCTATGCCCTGGGCGGTGGGCTGGAGCTTGCTATGTCCTGTCATACGCGCATAGCGAGTAGTACTTCCATGTGTGGTCTCCCTGAGGTAAATCTGGGACTGATGCCTGGCTATGCTGGTACTCAGCGCCTGTCACAGCTCATAGGTATCACCAAAGCGACGTATCTCACCATCACGGGTGACATGATGGACGCACAAGAAGCGCACGCGGCAGGTCTAGTGGCCAAGGTCATACCTGATGAAGAGTGGAGTGCTCAGACAGATAAGATCTTAGCTAAACTCAGTAAGAAAGCTCCGCTAGCGACTACAGCTGTACTCAAGGCTATGATGCCTGCGCGGGATGTTCCAGATGCTTATATGGCCGCGGAAGCAAGCGCATTTGGTGAGTTGATGGAGACTGAGGACCTACAAGAGGGTGTAAGCGCATTTCTAGAAAAGCGCAAAGCGGTATTTACAGGAAGGTAATTGTAGCTATCAGCCGCCAGTCGCTATGCGCAGGCGAGCTATCTGGCTATCCCAGATTTGTTTTTGGTCATTGACCTCATCCTCGTCGCAGAAGTCAGTGATTTCCATGACAGTCTCTTCTGTGACTTCGGACTTGTAGAATCTGAGTTCCCAGTATTCTCCTTCTTCACCGTCTTCCCATGAGAAGCGCAGGCGCTCGTCTGGCTGATCTTCCGTCAGGATGGCAATCTCTTCAAATCCCTCCCAAGAAAACTTGTAGATATCATCATTTTCTACTTCTACGGAGTCACAATACCATCGTATGAGACAGTCTGGTGCCGTGAGGAACTTATAGAGGATAGCTGGTGATGCGCGGAATATATATTCTAGATGAAATGCGGTTCTCTTCATCGGTTCTTATGATTTATTGGGTCATGACGAAGCATGATATTACGAATATTTTTTAAGCTTCTGTGCAAAGCGGCAAATGTGTAGTCATTTTAGTCAATATACAAGAAAACTTTGCAAAGCGTTAATTTATGACAAGGTCGGTGATAAGGGATTCCCTAAGCATGGCACAGCCAGGACCTCACATGATTAAGTCGCATTCAGCGTAGCAGTGTTACTTCACAAGCACACAATGCCTATGCTCGCGAAATGATTCCTTCCTCAGACTCATGCAGGAGGCTGAGAGGCTTCTTGAAGTGCTCCTCTAGATTCAGAAAGGTCTCGATCTTGAGGATTCCCTCTACAGCGTGTAATCGTTCCATCAAGGTGGTACGTAGATGCACGGCGTCTTTGCACACGATCTCTAGGACCATGCTATATCGACCCGTAGTGCTGCGACAGCTGATGACTTCAGGGATGTTTCTTAGGGCACTGACGATGTTTCCCAGCGGATAGCCATTGTTTACTACCACACCCACAAGAGCGCGCAGAGTGAAGCCAAGTGCTTCTACGTCCAGCACTATCGTAGAGCCAACGATGACTCCCATCTCTCTTAATTTCTTGGTGCGTACGTGTATGGTGCCGCTAGATACACTGAGCTCCGACGCCATATCAGAAAACCGCGTCTGCGCATTCTCCTGGAGCAATTCTAAAATTCGCAAGTCTATCTCGTCCAGGGATATTCCGTTTTTCATTTATTATATGTTAAATGACTCAAAGACACCACATCTCCTGATAACATATGTCCGACGGACACTCATAAGACGTTAGGTTTACAGCATGGTCACATCGTCTCCTAGTAAATCTCCTCGACCCAGGTATTCGCAGCCATTGCTATATATAGTACTTCTGATGGTAGGCGTGATCGTCGGCTATGAGATGGGGTCTAGGCAAGCTCAGAGTGTCAAGGTCACGTCTATTGCAGATGAGAAAGATGTTTCCTTAAAGAAGCTCGAGGAGGTATACAACTATCTAGAGGAGCGATATGTGGATGAGGTAGCCTTTGAGGGACTTACGGATGAGGCGATTCATGACGCGCTCAAGGCGCTAGATCCCCATAGCTACTACATCGCAGCGGATGAGGTCAAGGCATTTAATGATCGTCTAGATGGACGATACTATGGCCTAGGAATGGAGTCTCTCACGGTAGATGATCGAGTGATCGTACGCCGTATCTATCCAGGTACACCCGCATCAGACGTGGATGTACGCCGAGGTGATGAGATACTGGCCATAGACAGCTTCTCACTGGTAGGTCTAGATGATGAAGGTCGCCAAGCGCTGATGGAGCGCTTCCGTGCCTATAGAAATCGTGAGATACAGCTCACCCTTAGGCGCAGTACAGGTGAAGTGGATAGAGTGCGACTGACCAAGTCATTCGTAGGTGTGCCAAGTATAGATGCTTCTCTGATGGTCAATGAGCAGACAGGCTATATACGGATCAAGAGATTTAGCAGCGAGACGTACCGAGAGTTTATGGCAGTGCTAGAGGATCTCTGCGAAAATCAAGGTATGGTACATCTCATCATAGACGTGCGGGATAATCCAGGCGGCTATCTCAAGCAAGTCATTGATATCCTATCGCAGTTCTACGACGAAAAAGACGTAGTGCTCACTACCACACAGGGAATCAATAGTAGAAAACTTGAGTACAAGAGCACAGGAAAGCCCTTCTACGTCATAGAAAATATCGCTGTGCTGATCAATGAGAATAGCGCATCTGGATCAGAAGTGCTAGCGGGAGCCATACAGGATACAGATCGAGGTGTCATCATAGGTAGTACCTCCTTTGGTAAAGGGCTGGTGCAGGAGCGCTATGAGCTGGTAGATGGTGCGGAGATTCGATTGACCACCAGTAGGTACTTTACTCCCAGTGGTCGCAGCATACAGAAGTCCTATCCCTCCGCCACTCGTTCCAGTGCAGACACCACAGAGAGCTATGTCTCTTCCAATGGTCGTAGCCTCGATGTCCACTGCGGTGTGGTGCCAGATGTATATGTCAAGGATAGTCTTTGGACGGATGAGCTTGAGCGACTCTTCCTCTCATGCTACTATGACGAGGCGGCACTCAGTGCTGATAGCGCAGCAGTCGTAGGACTCATCAGGGACTGTATGATCTCGCGCACCTCCCAGACTGTGGAGGAAGGATCGCTGACTCGCCGTACCATACTGGAGCAACTGCCTCCTGGAGAAGCATGGCAAGAGCTCTATAAGACTGATCCGCATATCCAGACTGCTATCGATCATCTGGAGACACCTTCACTGCTCCAGTCCGTGCTGCTGCAGACAGAAGAGTCTCTCTAGGACTCTGTGCTCTCTGACTATCTGCGGAGCTACTCGCTTTCTGTGGGATGAAAATGGAGCTCAGCCTTCTCATCGTACTCTGCGTAGACCGTCCGAGCTCGGGTGCCAGGAACTCTGTCTATAGGGAAATTTTCTACTGCTGTAGACCACTTTTCCTCGATCTCTACACCTAGATCCAGTACGAGCAGTGGACCCACTTTTGCGATGCAGGCGAGCAATTCCTCATCTCGCGTGAGGCGCACGTAGATCGGTGTAGACTCGTCTAGCTGCAAGTCAGCGCGAAGTTGATCCATGGCGGATGTGGGGGAGTGGAGTAGTGCGAGCTCTTTCTGATGTATACTGAGCAGGGTATCGATCCTGGGGTGTATGCCTGCGGCGTAGGTACGGAGTTGAGGCGCTTTCGCGCAAATGAGAGAGAGCCTGGCATCATCACCTGCGAGATCGATCACGTGACGCATTTGCGCTACGTGATTCTCGTGGAATCGTGGGGGTCTGCGGTCGAGAGCGCCCTCACCCAAAGTCGAAATCACTAGCCACTCAGATGTGGTGGGGAACAAGATCGTAGAATGTTCCTGTAGAAAATCAGTCAATAACTCCATAGAGATTGCAAAAAAAAGACATTCTCACGACTCATGAGACAAGAAGCTCGGACGGGCGACCTATGTAGAGGATCCATGTAATAAAGCCTCGCTAAATTTGTTTGTTATATTGTACTGGATCTGTGATGATCGCGCCAGATAGCATATAGTCATCTAGGTAGCGCATTACGGATCTAGGACAGCTTATCAGGTAGATGAGAATTATCTCTTGTTTGTACGCTGGTGATACTCTCTACTCACGCCCAATTATCGTATGACCTTGAACACTTCCCACACATTTCAGATAGCAAAGCATGGCCTTTTTGCCATACTACTCGCTGTTCTACTCCCGAGTTTCTTTCATGATCTGAGCGCAAGACACATCATCGGTGGTGAAATGACCTACGAGTGTCTCGGTCAAGGATCTACACCAGACTTGAGAAACTACCTGATCACTATGAAAGTCTATAGGGACTGCAGCTCCAATGGAGCCGAATTTGATGATCCTGCGGAGATAGGCTTGTATCAGCAGGCCACATCAGGTCTATGGTCATTCATAGATGTGTACAATGTCAATCACAATCCCGTGATCGGGATAGATCCTAGTCGTGACAATCCGTGTCTCATCATTCCACCAGATGTCTGTGTCGAGGAAGCTGTGTATGAATTTGAATTGACGGACTTACCTGTGATCGATGGTGATTATCGCTTAGCATATCGCCGATGCTGCCGAAATAACACCATAGCAAATATCATAGAGCCAGAGAGCAGCGGTGCAACCTTTGGCGTCAATCTCACCAGCCTCGCACAGCAAGAGTGCAATAGCAGTCCCACATTTGATGATTTTCCACCTATAGTGATCTGCGCTGGAGAGGACATTGACTTTGATCATGCTGCCTCTGATGTAGACGGTGATCAACTAGTCTATGAATTTTGTGCACCACAGCTGGGAGGGGGTAATCGCGGATCGTTTGATATGCCAGGGGATCCTAGAGCGTGTGATGGTATCACACCTGATCCAGCAAGATGTCTGCCCACATATCCTCCTGTCAACTACGTAGTGCCTACCTACTCGCCCACCGCACCTATGGCTGGGGATCCAGTGGTAGATATCAATCCAGCGACAGGGCTGATCAGCGGAGTGCCAGAGATTACTGGGCAGTTTGTCGTAGGCGTGTGTGTACGCGAATTCAGAGCTGGTGTAGAAATCTCTAGGATACAGCGCGACTTCCAGTTTAATGTCGCCATATGTGAGCCTACGGTAGTAGCAGCAATCAGTGCAGATACGGTGACAAGTACCAGAGTATTTAGTCTATCCAGCTGTGGATCTGCTACGATTGACTTTGAAAACCTTAGCGGCAATACAGCTTTCATCCGGGAGTATCTCTGGGAGTTTTATGTAGATAGTGATACCCTCACTAGATCTGAGCGCAATATCTCCTTTACCTTTCCAGATACAGGCAACTACCGTGGTATCATGGCAGTCAATCCAGGTACTGACTGTGCAGATACAGCGATACTAGATATCAACATTTTTCCAGAAATCACTGCTGCCTTTGACTTTGACTATGATACCTGTGTAGCTGGCCCAGTGAGCTTCACGGATCTCAGTACCACTGGCGCACCTCGGATAGAAAGCTGGAGATGGACTCTTGATGATACGCTGGCCAGTACCGAGCAAGATCCTATCTACACCTTTGAGACGCCTGGACTCAAGGATCTGCGCCTCGCCGTAGTGGACAATAATGGCTGCGCAGATGATACAGTGGCGACGATTCTCTATCAGCCTGCTCCTGCGCTGGTAGTGCTCAATCCCGATCGCTTTGTGGGCTGCGCTCCTGGTAGTATCTTCTTTGATAACTTGAGTACGCCTATTGATTCTACATATGATATCATGTGGACATTTGGAGATGGTGGGACGAGTGATGAGATCAGCCCTACCCATTTCTATGAAGACCCAGGAGTCTACACGATTACCGTAGATATTACTTCGCCGATAGGCTGTACGGCGTCTGCCGAGTTTGTAGATTTCATCAGGGTACTACCAGGGCCTATTGCGGCTTTCACTTTTGATCCGCTGAATCCCACTCGGTTTGCCAGCTTTGTACAGTTCACTGATCTTTCTCAGGATGCAGTGAGTTGGCAGTGGCTATTTGGTGATGAGTCGGCTTCCTTTGAGCAGAATCCATCCTATACTTTTCAGGACACGGGCGTACAAGAGATCATACTCATAGCGGCTCATCCCAGTGGATGTACTGATAGTGCGAGGGCTATTATCGATATACAGCCTGTGGTGACCTACTTCTTACCCAATGCCTTCACACCTAACAATGATGGACTCAATGATACCTACAAGGGTACGGGTGCGGTAGAAGATCTCGTCAGCTTCCGTATGACTGTCTGGAATCGATGGGGGGAACTCATCTATGAGGGCACGGATCCTCTGCAAGGATGGAATGGCCGTAAGCGTAATGTCGGAGAGGATTCTCCTCCTGGCGTGTACTCGGTATTTGTAGAGTACACGGAGCCTCGTGGAAAGCAAGTGGTGTTGGAGTCAGTTGCGACTCTGATACGCTGATCAGAATCTGCGCCCCACGCCTACGAGCACCATCTCATCATCGCGAGATACGTGATACGTACCGTGGATGTTGAGAGTATTAAAGATTTTAAGACTCAGTCCGCCTCCCACTGCATGATGCCAGGTACTACTATCCTCAGTATCAAGCCATACACGACCAGTATCAAAGCTGCCTATGAGTCCTAGCTTAATGGGAAACAAGACCTTGTCTGTCTGAAGGAAATCAAAGTAAACATCATTAGTGAAGGCAAATGATCTGTCGCCTCTGAATCGTCCCTGACGTAGACCGCGGACACCTGTGGTGCGACCGATAGAGGGTGCCTGGAAGAAGTCATAGCCCTTGCTCGCCATATGCAGCTGTACTTTTCCCGCATATCTGAGTCGGCGATCTAGTGAGATAGGGTGGTGCATGGAAAACTGCGCTCGTACTTCTACGAAGTCGCTCTGATCTGACTCACCATGCTTATAGACATATCTCGGCTCAAAAGTGAAGTTTGTCGCCCTTACTGGATCCAATCTATCATCTGCTACATCAAATCTTATGAGACCATGAAGGCTGGAATAGGAGTTCCACTCAAAGAGCTCGTCTGGCACATTGGCTTCTGGTTTTTCTACAAATCTGTCAGAGTTATTGCGAAGGCGATATCTCTCATGGAGAAGGCCTACACCAAATGTCCAGGGAAGATTGATCTTTTCTTCTATGCCCACACCAGCGTGGATACCTTCTTGTCGCACGCGATTAAATCGTCTCTCGTCTGCTTCATTCTCCGTCTCGTTTCCTAGACCAAAGTAGTTGAAGTTCCAGCTAGGACCTTGATAGCTGCCAGATACCTTGAGACCGACGCTGCCAAAGACATCTCTGATGATTCCGTCATACCTGATATTAAAAGCTTGAGTGCGGAATACATAGTTAGCATACAGCTTGTGCTGGGATCTGTATGGATCAACTTTGAATCCGTAGTCAGTATAAACATACTCATAGGCTATTCCTACTCCGTCCTCTAGATTAAAGTAGGGTAAGGGTATCCCCAGGCCATAGCTAAATTCTCGGCCAAGCCAATCTGGTCGATAGTACGATTTATCTGGTAATCCTCTATATCTGAACTTGGAGGAATCGATGTCTGTGCTCTCCACTTTGTCATATACATGCAACCGCGCTTGCTTACTGCAGCGGGTGCATCTATAGATATCTTCGCTCCTGCCACCCATGATACGCAGCTTAATAGGCTGAGCATCTGGCATCTCTTCTACATCAAATATGTCTTCTTCATCTAGGCCCCAGACATTGATACGCTGCGTCTCACTTGTCAGAAATGAGCGATGGTAATACAGCTCTGTGGGACGATCATGGGAAGACCGGTAACGGCGCACTACTGTACTGTCTCGATAAAACTTGATGTCAAAATAGTCATCCTCGTCTGTACCTACTATGTCAACTTCTTTTGCTAAGAACTCGTAATATCTACGCGCATACTGGTGTAGTCGGTCGCGTCTTCCCATGAGAGATTTTACCAGATGATCACCATTATACTCCTGGGCGATTGCTGGTAAGGCGCTGATCCCTTTCTCTATGTCTGCATCAGTCAGGGCTGCCTGTAAGTAGTCTATCTGCTTCTTCCAGTCATCCCAGTCTAGCTCGGAGATAAAGAAGCGATCTACGTGGCGATTGTTAAAGTTGAACCACTTGACGCGCTTGATATCTGGCCCATAGCTCTGAAACTTGCGTACCGTAGGAATAGTGCGGCGAAGGACCCCCGTGAGCAGTCCATCAAATCTACTGAACGCTTGATCTCTATCACGTGGAATGGCCTCATACATGGTGAGATCACCATCTTTCTGCTCAGCCCATCGCCACTGATCTTGATGACGATCCCAGTCTCCGATGATATGGTCAAAGAGTCTGGCTCTGAGCAGCAGCGGCTGGTCTACAAGATGACGACGCTTGTCCATGATTTTATTGTGCATGGCATCCGTAGAGAGGATATCCTCGGGTGATCCAAAATTTTCTGCATCTTTCCATCCAGAGTCATCAGGTCGCTCTTCTAGCAGGTAGAGATTATCTCCAAATTCTGGATTGTAATTACCTAGCTCTACTTGCTGTGGTACATAGACAAGATCAGGAGTGGTATGGTGTACGCCTGCTGCTTCTGCGAGAGGTGGGATGGCGTAAGCGCCAAATGGATGACTTACTGTAAAGAAGTCTTTCATCAGGGCCTCAATGGCGGTAGCATCAAACTGCGTACCGACAAACTTAGCAGCATCCTTGCGTAGCCCTCTGAGCACATACTGTCGATCATCATATGTATCTAGTCTGAGGCTAGTAGTCTGTAGACCTCCGCCTTTCTTGATGGGGGTAGCACCACCTTGAAACTTGCTGAGCTTTAGTACTGGGACTTCTATATCGGTATAGTAAAGCGGTCGATACCACTTTCCGAATACGCCTTGGTGAAATCTTCCTTTGGTCCCATCTCCTTCATATACACTGGTGGTATAGGTAGATGCTGTCATGGGAGTAATCTCATCAGTATCATATTCTTGTAGTGGCTCTAGAAGCATTTTGGCGAAAGCCATATTCTCATTTCCAAGGCTATCTACGGCGTAGTAATTAATCATGGTAGTACCATCCTCATAGATGTCTAGGATGCCGTAGCCGAGGGATCCTGTAGTGAAGAGGCCATTACCGCCGAGTCGAGTGGGGTTTTGCTTGGTTCCAGCACCGCTTACGATCTGATAGTGCCCGTGAAGGTCTAGCAGCTGGAGATTGTGGTCATGACCAGAAGCAAATATGACTCTGCCATGCTTGTCTGCAGCATTAAGCAAGTCTCGCTTGATGTAGGTGATGGCCTCACCTGTAATATCTTCTCGAATGCCTGCATTGATCCTCAGCATATTGAGAAAGCTTCCTAGTCCTGGCACGGGAATCCACAGTTTCTTATTGATCATCGTAAGCGGAAAGAAGTGGCTACGCGCGGAGAAGTATCCGCCATGACTCCCAAGACTTTCCATAGGATGGTGAAAGACTACCAAAACGACCTGATCCTGGTGATCGTTGATCTTGTCATTAAGTACTCGCTTAAACTCTGAGAAGTGATTCACCTCGCAGTCGAAGTCGATCTCTACGGAGGCATAGAAATCCTCGATCAGCCACTTGGAGTCAAATACTATAATTGCAAGCTCATCAGACACATCTATATCTACCGGCCCTGGACAGCCATCCGCGGGTAAGAAAATATCCTTCTTATCCTTGAGGTACTGCTTGACATACTTTTCTTGGCGCTCGAGACCTTCTAGACCATTGCTATACCAGTCATGATTTCCAGGAAGTACTATGCCCACGCCTTCCATAGGTTCTATAACGTCTAGCTGCACAGCGAGGCTTTTTTCCGCTTTTTTGCGTGTGGGATCGTCCTTGGGAGGCATGCCAGAGGGATAGATATTATCCCCGAGATAGACAAGTGACTGCTTCTCGTCTGCAGGATCCAATTTCTTACTCACAGCTTTGAGTACTGGCGAGGCTTTGCCGCTATGGAGCTTTCCTGCATCTCCTACAAGATAGACCTGCTGCATGAGTTGTGAGGACGTATGACTCTCAGCAGTCCAGTCGCGCTCCTCTTTGACAATCTTGGTCTTGTAGGTAGCGCATGATGAGAGGCAGGTGAGTAGGGCTGCTGTTGCCAGCAATTGATATAGGCTATGGGTAGAAAGTCTTAAACTCATACTACTGATAAGTCTAGCAATCTGCGGGATGTTCAGAATGATATCGCGATTCCTACCTGGAGTAATTGCTCGTCACTGGTATAGATAAGCGGCTCCACTTGATACCAGCCTAGATCATCATCCACATCAAAGGTGCTCAGGTGGGCATCTACGAATGCCTCCGCGGAGTTGAGCGCCCATACGATACCAAGTATGAGGATGCTTGTTTGCTGGTTTTTTCTAGCTTGATTGCGTAGTCGTCGTATATCATTGGATCGAGGATCGCGTGTTTCTATGCTGATGCGATAGCGCTCTTGTAGTTCTCGGTGCTGCTTGGTATTGTGCACGAGTAGCCCTACTGTGCCTCCCACTGCGCCGTAGACGATCGGTAGCTTCCAGTATGACTTATTGTAAATCTGGCCTGTACCTGGTAGGATCAGACTGTACATTGCGGCTTTCCCAGGCCTTCCCGTAAATAGCCCCTTGGAATCTTGATCGGCTGTCCTCACTGACTCTGCACGCGCGCTATCAGGAATAGCGCTTCCCTGAGCTGATAGTGGTATTGCCACTGCGATCGCTGTAATGACAAGGATCACAGGAAGTATGATGGCGCGCAATGGCATATCTAGCTGCCTTGTAGTGCTTCCAGGATATCATTAAAGTGATCCGTATCTGCAAAGGGAATGCTGATCTGACCACTTCCGTCTGCTTTGAGCTGGATGCGCACTTGGGAGTCAATTTTCTTTCCGAGATCCTTCTGCACGGCTTGCCATGCTGCTGGTAGAGATGGAGCTTGAGCATCAGACTTGCTGGGCTTAGGCTTGCCGTAGTTACGCACCAGTGCCTCTGTCTGTCTCACTGATAATTCTCGGTCTACGATCTGCTGATAGAGGCTGAGCTGAGCATCTACATCTGCTACACCTGCAAGCGCTCGTGCATGTCCCATAGTGAGCTTTGCCTCGCGGAGTCCTGACTTGATGCTTGGAGGAAGCTTGAGTAAACGCAGATGATTAGTCACTTGTGATCTGGTCTTGTGAAGGCGCTCAGAGAGCTGCTCATGGGTAAGATCGCACTCATCTATGAGTCTCTGATAAGCCATGGCTACCTCGAGAGCATTGAGATCTTCGCGCTGTATATTTTCGATGATAGCCATCTCGAGCATTCCCTGATCATCTGCTACACGGACATAGGCGGGAATCGTCTTGAGCTCAGCCATCTTGCTTGCTCTATATCTGCGCTCTCCACTGATAAGCTGAAACTTGTTACCGCCAAGGCTTCTCACTGTGATAGGCTGGATGAGACCATGCTCGGCGATGGATTCTGAGAGTTCCTGCAGAGCTTGCTGATCAAAATCCTTGCGGGGCTGCATAGGATTGATCTCGATATTGCGGATCTCTATATCTGCGACGCTCTGTGCAAGGATCTTGACTTGCTCAGGTCTTTTCTTGACATCAATCTTGTCTATATCTGAGATGAGAGCTTTGAGGCCTTTACCTATTTCTAATTTGCGATCTGGCATGGGTAGGTGATGTTAGTCGATGGATACAGCTTGCAGAGACTGCTGGTGTAAAAATTCATTGGCAAGATTGAGAAACATCTGTGCTCCCGAGCTCCGGGCATCATAGAGAAGCACGGGAATCTTGAGACTAGGTGCTTCTCCTATGCGGCTGTTGCGATAGATAACAGTGTCATACACAGTATTACCACTGTCTCGGAGCTCTTGCTCTATCATCTTTGCGAGGCGCAAGCGCTTGTCGTACATAGATAGTAGGATACCCTCGATCTCTAGATCTGGATTGAGATCATTCTTTACCAGCTGGATGGTATTCTTCAATTTGCCGAGCCCTTCTAGGGCATAGATCTCACACTGTATAGGTATGAGAACACTGTCTGCGGCTGTAAGAGCATTGAGCGTGATGAGTCCGAGGGATGGCTGGCAGTCTATAAGTATATAGTCATAGTCATCTTTGATAGGGGCTAGGCACTCTTGCAGTCTATATTCTCGTCGATCTAGCGTGGCTAGTTCTAGGTCAGCACCTACCAGGTCTATGCTGGCTGGGAGTACATCAAGATTGGGCGTAGTGCTCTGGAATATGCTGTCCCGCGCAGAGGCAGCATTTACGAGGCACTCATATACACCAGTAGTATAGTCTGACTCTGCCATGCCTATGCCCGAGGTAGCATTGGCTTGAGGATCAGCATCGACGATGAGTACCTTGTGCTCCAGGATGGCCAGGGAAGCTCCGAGATTGATGGTAGTGGTGGTCTTACCCACGCCACCTTTCTGATTGGCGACTGTGATGATCTTGCCCATGCTAATATTCTTTTACTTCGCCTATGGCTGGTAAGTCGAGTCGGATCATAGCTTCTTTAAAAGCGAGAATCGCTGCATCCTGATCTAGCTTGATGGGCGGAAAGGTGTCATAGTGTACACCCATGACGATTTTTGCTTCTACAAATTGTGCAGCGATGACAGCGTCCTTGTACCCCATGGTGAAATGATCACCTACGCACAGTACTGCCACATCCACTGGTGGGCAGGTCATAGGTATCAGTTTCATATCCATAGTCAGAGCCGTGTCGCCAGATATATAGACGCATTCTGTATCCGTGTAGAGTACTAGACCTACTGGATTTCCTGCATAGGAGCCATCTGCAAAGCTGCTGCTGTGTACTGCATTCACCATTTTGAGCGAAAGCTCACCCATCCTGTATACTCCACCATGATTCATAGCCACCACCTCGTAGCCTTTGTCACCGTAGTGATTAGCCACTTCGTAGGTGCTTATCAGCTTGGCATCACTTTGCTTGAGGATCTTCTCTGCGTCTAGGGTGTGATCTTGATGTCCATGTGTCAGGATAAGGTAGTCAGGCTTGAGAGCACTGATGTCTACATCCCTTGCCAGGTCATTTCCACTGATGAATGGATCAATAATCAATTGTGTGCCTGCTAGTTCTATGTGTAGGCCGCCGTGGCCGAGGTATCTTATTTTCATATGCTGAGGTCTCAGTACAAAGGTACGATCACGACGGCCGATGCATCGTTAAACCCAATCCATACATTAGGAATTTTTTGATGGGACTAGTTATTGAGGTGAGCAACTGGTATTGAGTGGCTTTTGTGGCTTGATTTAGCTTTTGTGAGCGTAATTTTTTCTTACAGACAGATATTGGATTTATGGAGGACCGATTATCATCTGATTAGGTCTGTCGAGCGGCTTCGCGACTA
>JAHDBH010000010.1:0-32869 GCA_020630495.1 Saprospiraceae bacterium | reverse complement strand
TGCCCGCCTGCCGACCGTAGGTGGGCCTGCCGACCGTAGGTGGGCCTGCCGACCGCGGGTGTTCCTGCCGACCTCTGGTGGGCCTGCCGACCGAAGGTGGGCCTGCCGACCGTAGGTGGGCCTGCCGACCGTAGGTGGGGACCTGACGCTCTTGCAACTAGCACCTATCCATCGAAGCCAATTACAAGAATTGGGTTGAATCGCTCATATTTACCTGTGCATCTTTGTCTTATCTCTTTACCTAAAACTCTGCTCTGTGACGACAATAATCTCAGGAACTAACCGCGCACAGGCGCTTACCGCTGTAGTCACCCGTGATCTCTACGGATATGCACTGTCTAAACATCCTGATACTAAGTTGATTGATCTCGCGGATCTGGAGATGGACTTTATCAATCCATCGATGTACAAGGCCTATGATCCAGATAGTGCTCTGAGGAAGCTCCAAGATGATGCGCTCATCTCAGCAGAGAGACTGGTCATCATATCTCCAGAGTACAATGGCTCTTTTCCTGGAGCGCTGAAGCTTTTTATAGATGCCGTGTCTGTGCACCGATATAAGGACACCTTTAAGGGTAAGAAGGTCGGTCTCATGGGTATCGCCACGGGAAGAGCTGGAAACCTCAGAGGCCTGGACCATCTATCGGCTATCTGCGCACATATGGGCATGACAGTCTATCCAGATAAGCGTCCTGTAAGTCAGGTCGCCTCATTTCTCAATGACTCCAAAGACGCTATCACTGATGATGCATTTCGCAGTTCTCTACAGTCGTGGTATGACGGATTTGTGGCGTTCTAGGTATCTCCGCTTCGGGATTACCGCCTTGTCAGTGCTCTTGCTCCTGGTGAGCTGTGGCGACTCTGATGAGGATGATGATCTACAAGTCTTCAGATACAATCAGTCCAATCAGATCACTTCTCTCGACCCAGCATTTGCTCGTAGCCAGACCAATATCTGGACGGTAGATCACCTGTATGACGGTCTCGTCACCCTAGATGAGGATATGAAAGTAGCGCCAGCTATCGCGCATAGCTGGAGCATATCTGAGGATGGGCTCGATTACGTATTTCATTTGCGTACAGATGTGAAGTTTCACGAGGATGACTGCTGGGATGGTCCACCGCGTGAGGTAGTGGCGGAGGATTTTGTCTATAGTTTCGAGCGAATTTTATCTCCAGATGTCAGTTCGCCAGGTAGCTGGATATTCCGTGACAAGGTCGATCAGGACAGTGCGTTTACAGCCTTGGATGATTCTACTTTCAGAGTACGTCTGGTAAGACCTTTTCTTCCATTTCTAGGCATACTCACGATGGAATACTGCTCCGTAGTCCCGCGCGAGGCGATAGGGTACTACGGGAAGAGTTTTCGCTCGCATGCTGTGGGTACAGGGCCCTTCCGTCTCAAGAGATGGATAGAAAATCAAGCCATGTTTCTCCTGCCGCATGAAAAGTACTTCGCTGCGGAAGATCCGCACTGGCCGTATCTGGACGGTGTGAAGATTAGCTTTATAGCAGATCGCAAGACGGCCTATCTCGAGTTTCTCAGAGGAGAGTTAGATATGCTCACAGGCATAGAAAGCTCCTATGTCAATGAATTATTGACTAAAGATGGTCAATTGCATCCACTGCGAGCAGATCAGATGATACTGCAGTCAAGTCCATTTCTCAATACGGAGTACATAGGCATCAATCTACAAGGAGTACAGGATGAAAGTCCGCTACAGCATCAGCAGGTGCGACAGGCGATGAACTATGCCATAGATAGGCCTACTATGATACGGGCTCTTCGCAATGGTATAGGCGCTCCCGCTCAGAGCGGCTTCATACCGCGTGGACTACCATCCTATGACGCTGATAGGAGTCCTGGCTACATGTATGATCAGGCCCGGGCTCGCGCCTTGATCGCTGAGGCAACTGAGCTGTATGGTGAGCTTGGTGACATACAGCTGCATGTCAATAAGGATTATCTTGATATAGCGACCTATCTGGTCAAGGCATGGGAGTCCATCGGATTAGATTGTGATATTCAGCTTGACGAGTCAAGTCTACTCCGAGAAGGAATGCGCAGAGGCGATATAGACTTATTTCGCGCCAGCTGGATCGCTGACTATCCGGATGCTGAAAATTTTCTGACCGTATTTTACAGTGGTAATCCTGCTCCACCCAATTACACGCGATTTAGAAATGATGAATTTGATCAGCTTTATGAGCAAAGTCTTGGTGAAATAAATGAAAGCGAGCGATATGAACTATATCGTCACATGAATGAAATAATCATAGAGCAGGCTCCCGTCATTTTTCTGTATTACGATGAGACTGCGGTCTTTTATCATAGACACGTCAAGGGACTAGAGCTCAATGCCAGCAAACTACTCAAGCTACATCGTGTCCGTATCCAGAAGTAAACCCCGTGTACTCTTAGAAGATCTAGGGATGACAGGCTACCAAGAGGCCTGGGATTACCAGATGCTACGGCACCGTGAGTTGATCGATAGCAAGCGCGCCGCCCGTGATGACCAGGATTATCGCCCTAGACATCGGCTATTACTCTGCGAGCATCCGCCCGTGTATACACTGGGCAGGAGTGGCAAGCTCGATCATCTGCTGCTCACTGAGGATGAGCTCACAGCACAGGGTATGACATTTCACAAGATCAACCGAGGTGGTGATATTACCTACCATGGACCCGGCCAGCTCGTGGTATATCCCATTCTTGACCTTGAAGACTACTACCGCGATGTGCATAGATACGTGCGTGAGCTCGAGGAGGTCGTGATCAGAGTAGCTCGCGACTATGATGTGCGAGGGACTAGGATAGAGGACTATACAGGTGTGTGGGTAGAGGGTGCCTTTCGGCAAAAAATCTGTGCAATTGGCGTTCACCTGAGCCGCTGGGTCAGCCTCCATGGACTCGCGCTCAATGTCGATCCAGATCTCAGTCATTTTGATCATATCATTCCTTGTGGCATACAGGAAGATGACAAAGCTGTAAGCAGTCTCGCAGCGCTTTCCAGGCTGGATATTACGATGTCAGATGTGAAGGAAAAGCTAGTGAGGCATTTCGCGGAGGTGTTTGACTGCGATGTGATCGCAGAGTGAGCATCTTTGTGCCATGATAGATGGACGTACAGAGAAGCGAGTGGACGACTCGCGCACGGTGATGACAGAGATGATCATGCCCAATGATACCAATCCGCTTAATAATCTCATGGGCGGTAATCTAATGCGCTGGATGGATGTGGCAGGAGGCATCTGTGCTGGAAGACATGCAGGACAGCATGTAGTGACAGCCAGCGTGGATCACGTGAGCTTTAGCTCGGCTATCAAGGTCGGTGATGTGATCACTATACAGGCACAACTCACTAGAGCATGGGGCACAAGTATGGAGGTGTACATGGAAGTGTTTGCGGCAGATGCTCGAGGGCGCGATCACAGAAAAGCAAACCATGCCTATATGACCTTTGTGGCACTGGATGAAAAGACGATGAAACCCACATCCGTACCATCACTGATTCCGCTGACCTCGCAGGAAGAAGAACTCTATAAGAGTGCGGCAAGGCGCAGAGAAATCAGACTCATACTCAGCGGAAGACTTCAAGCAAGCGAAGCCAAAGAGGTCAAAGAGTTTTTCTCTGCCATGAAATAGCTGATGAGTCTAGGCGCAGAATGCTACTTATACTTCCTGCCACTGCGATCTACCTGTGTGCTAGAAGCTTGCTGCGTACCCATGAGGAGGATATCCTGCACATTTACATGTCTAGGGCACTGCGCCATATAGTAGATAGCGTCTGCTACATCTGGCGAACTCAGAGGAGTAAAATCATCATAGATCTTAGACCTTTCCTCGTCGCCGTGAAATCTGACCTTGGCAAACTCTGTCTCCTCCACATGAGCAGGACTTACTTGCCCTACACGGATGCCGTGCGTATGTAGATCTAGGCGCATCCCCTTAGTCAGAGCATCTACGGCGTGCTTAGTGGCACAGTAGACATTGCCCATAGGATATACTTCTTTGCCAGCCGTAGAGCAGACATTGATGATCTGACCTTCGCCGCGCTTTATCATCAGTGGCGCTATGGCCTTGGTGACGTAGAGCAGACCTTTTACATTGGTGTCGATCATCTCCTCCCAGTCAGATACGTCGCCTGTCTGTACGGGAGCAAGTCCTCGAGCCAGGCCTGCATTGTTGACTAGCAGATCTATGGCTTTAAATTCTGATGGTAGTTTATTCACTGCTTCAGAGCAAGCCTCGGGGGATCTTACGTCATACTCAGAGATGTGTATACGGATGCCGTACTGACTCTCGAGATCTTCCTTGATGGATGACAGGCGATTTGCTCGTCGGCCCGTGATGACGAGATTCCAGCCTTCTCGGGCAAACTTCTCAGCAGTAGCATGACCGATTCCGCTTGTAGCTCCTGTGATGTAGGCTAGTCTCTTCATGATGGCAGTATATCTCTTAGCATCTGATCAAACTTTACTTTCCATTCCTCGTACTCATCTGTAGCTGGGCCATTAAATCCTGTGTGTATGTGCTTGACTTTATTCTCGCTGTCCATAAAGATGAGGGTAGGGTAAGAGATGATTGCATTGAGTGCAGGTAGTGACTTGGCCGCTTCGGATTTTCTATAGCTACCTGCCACGGCGACGTCCCACGGGATATCTAGTTTCTCCTTGTATCGAGCAATCGCTGCGTCAGCTCGCGCATCCTTTTGCTTTTCAAATGCAAGGCCCATGATGGCTAGATCTTGCTGAGGATTTTCTCGGAGATAGTCGCGCAGAAAGATCGCTTCGTCCTTGCAGTTAGGACACCAAGTACCAAAAATCATGATGATCTTAGCTTTACCCTTATATGTATCTGCAGTCGGGGATAGCTCTCTGCCATCAGGCGTCTGAAAGCTAAAATCCAGGGTTTCATAGCCTTCCTTGAGATACGTCAGATCCATAGGGCTAGCAAGAAAGCTGCTGTCAGATCGCTCGGCCACCCAAGATGCGCTGTAGTGCTTGCCGCTGCGAAAGACACCTACAAGCGTTCCATCCTCCTGCATCTGAGCTCGGAAGAGAAAGGCATGTGAGCCATCAAAGACAGAGAGAAACATCTGATCATCCACTACATTCCCTTGGAGATACCTGAAGTCTCCTGTCTCCGTCTTGAAGGTGCCTGTGAGTACATTTCCATCTTGCTCAAAAAGCCCCATGGCCTTGTAAGGACTGTCTGTATCATGATCAAAGATCACCTGCCAGCTTCCAGAGAAGTCAACATAGTCTCCTGAGCGCTCATCCATAAATCGATAATCCTCCCCGTGCTGTGCCTTGAAGGGAATGCTGTACACTCCGCGATTGAGGTCGTAGAACTTCCCTGACATATATCTCTCCATGAAGAGTGCCGAGATGTAGGAATTATAGAGTGGAAAGTCTATTCTGATACTGTCTTTTCCGCCTCGCTTGACACGTGTATAGGTGATGTCATCCGTCCTTATTCTTTCTTCACCATTGATAAACTCGGCGTACATGCTTCCATCTTCCTCATAGTAGATTTCAAAGTTTAGAGGAAGCTCTTTATCGCGGATCTGATGAATCGTCTTGCTAGTCTCGGAGGAGAGGTCACGTATGTCACTGTCCAGAAAGAGCACTCCACGCCACACTCCTGGTGGAAGATCCGTAAATGTATTTTGCATTTCAATGCAAGACGAAAGTGAAATCGCCAAGAGTAAGACTAAGCCTGTGAGTCGCATAGGATTATGATTTTGAACTGTCTCCTTTGAAGTGATCATCCTTGTACTTAAAGAGCACGTTAAAGGATGTCAAGCTTCCGTAGACTCTTGTGATGTATTGCTGCAGAGCGACTTTTTCTTCGTCAGTAAGTCTGCTGCTATTGATTTTTTGCTCCATCACTCTGATGCGATCTCGGACCATCACGATTTTATGAAAGAATGTGTCAATGGGCATCTCCTTAGCCTTGAGAGAATCATCTGCTGGCTGGAGGATCAGTGTGCCATCGTCCCACTTATCGCCTAGTTCTACCTCCTCTTGAAGACCATTGTATTCACGCAGGATCTTGACAAGTGCCTTTTCTGCCTCCGTAAAGCTCACTGCATCTGCTGGTTCTATCCGCTCCACGATTTCCAGTCGGTCGTATTCTTTTCCCACAAGTTTCTTACCGTGCATGATGAAGGTGATATCATAGGCCGCACCATGTAGCTTCGTGACCACGCCTGCACCGTACGATGGATGATTAACTCTGCTTCCTATTCCTAGTAGTTCTGACATATATGTTCGTTGAATATAATCAAGGTGAATTAAGCCTGATGCTAGATTTGATACACTGATAGTGTATAGTGCGTACCTCCTAGCATCAACTAGCTAGCCAGCCTGCTGGTAATGATCTCCGAGGTTTTTAATCTCTGGATCGCTGATTTTGTTTTCGCTTTTAGCTACGATCATCGCCACAGTGGCATCACCTGTGACATTAGTCACTGTCCTGATCATATCTAGTGGTCTATCCATCGCAAATATGAGTGCGAGGCCAGCCTCTGGAATTCCTATCACACCCAGCACTATCACGAGCATGACCATACCAGCTCCTGGCACGGCAGCCGAGCCTATAGACGCTAGTAGTGCCGTGGTGAGAATAGTGAGCTGCTGCCCAAGTCCAAGATCATATCCAAGTGCCTGTGCGATGAATACCGCTGCCACACCTTGGTAGAGGCTCGTACCATCCATATTGATCGTAGCGCCTATGGGAAGGACAAAGCTCGTCACTTCGTCATCCACGCCCAGATGCTCCGTGACGCGCTCCATGGTGACGGGAAGTGTGGCGGCACTAGAGCTCGTACTAAATGCCAATAGCTGCGCGGGTGCAATGCCTTTATAGAAGGTCTTAGGAGTCATACCTACGTATGCCTTGAGTACGAGTGGATACAACAAGAAAATCAATATACCGAGACCACCTGCTACACAAAGACTGTAGGCACCCAGAGCTACAAACAGATCCGCAGAAGGCGCATCAGCCACCAGACTCGCCAGTAGCGCAAACACTCCCACGGGAGCCGCTAGCATGATCAGATCAATGATCTTCAGGATGACCTCATTCATGCCTATCACCACAGCACGCACAGGCTCGGCAATCTTAGGATCTACAAGTAGCATACCTACTCCAAATAGTATGACAAAGAATATGACCTGAAGCATGTTACGATTATTACTTGCTGCGGCAAGGAAGTTTTCTGGTACTACATCGATGAGTGGCTGCAGAGGGCCTACCTCTTTCCTCCCAGCGGCCGCGAGGATCTTTTGCCCTGCGTCTCCTTCATATTTTTCCATCAGTGTAGTCTGCGTCTCTTCTGATATCAGCTTACCAGGCTTGACCAAGTTCACGATGAGTAGGCCCACGGTGATAGCGATGACAGTGGATATGATATATAGTGCCAGTGTCTTACCGCCCATCTTGCTGAGCTTGCTGATATCCTTGAGGTCGGTGATTCCCTTGAGCAAGGAGAAGATGATCAGGGGCACAGCGATCAACTTCAGCATATTGATAAATATCTTGCCCCACGGAGCGATCCAGTCAGAGACAAATCCCTGCCAGCCCTTGGCTGCACAGAATAGTCCAAATGCGGCACCCATGGCCATGCCAATCAAGATTTTCCAGTGTAGAGCAAGTTTCATGTCCTCAAAGTAAGGCACCACGAAGTAAAGCGCAACACTCTCAACTCATTTCATGCTGCAACCACCCATTTCTGCCAAAAAAAGAAAAGGCATCGCACCACAGCTCTAGAGGATCTGTAGCTATCCCTCGAGTCTTATCAATGATATCTAAATGAGCGCAGTAAAAATGCCAGTGCATCAAGCAAATCCAGGAACCAATTATGAAAGTTTCTCTGCACGCAGCATCTCTCGCTTTCCAGGTGGTCCAGGTAGTCTGGATGTCGTGAAACCCACACTCTGAAGATCGCGCCTCACTTGCCCCTTGGCACAGTAGCTCACCCACACGCCACTAGGCCTCAAGGCATCGTGGCATTTCTGCCATATATCCGTAGTCCAGAGCTCTGGCTGCGCTGTGGGAGCAAAGGCATCATAGAATATGACATCAAAGTGATCAGATGGCGGCTCATATTCTAAGAAGCTCTGAAGCACCTTAGTGTAGGTCGCTGGTCCGTGCACCTGTAGGACTCCCCACGGGGCCCTATGAAATTCTTCAAAAAAAGTATAGGTGGGCTCTTCCCTTGACACGTATCCTAGCTGGCTCCAATTCGTGACGGGCTCTATCTCTAGCCCCACGTATTCTATAGCGAGATTAGCTTGCAAGCTCCACTGGTAGGCAAGGAGTGCATTGAGACCAGTACCTATGCCATATTCCAAGATCCTCAGTGTCTGAGGTGGTGTAGCGGTACTCTGCGCTCTATGAGCTAGCCCATGAGTAATAAAGACATGAAGACTCTCGGTGAGAGCACCATGTCGACTGTGATATAATATGCCGTGAGAGGAAGACCGCAAGCTCATGCTGCCGTCACCCGTACGTACTAGCTCCATTCTAGGCGGTGACCAGCGAGTTAATCTGTGACGATAGCTCAGTAGGCGTGATACCTAGATGACTTGTATGATACACCACCTCACCGCGGTGAATGACTAAGATCTGCGGCGACTCATGCTGGACTGAGTAGGTCTCTGCGAGTTGAAGTGATATGTCTCTGTCCTTCACCACATCTAGGAGGTATGCTGATGACTGAGCAAGCTCCGACGCTTTGTCCAGTCTGCTGTGAGCTACCGTAGCTATGGAGCATCTATAGCTATGCTTGTAGATGACTACAGGCTTTTCTATAGCCTCTTGAGCGATGGTTTCGAGTTGATCGTGTGAATCTAATATGGTCCAGTTCATTGCTCTCTAGATGAATTTAGAGAGCAGGACAACTACATTAGTTAATTGTTCAATCACGTCCGCGTCTAGCTGAAAATTGTTAGGACAGCCTACGCCTCGGTTGCAGCTGCTGAGTGTAAGGATACCGAGAAGGGCGAGAGGAAGGAATCGGCGATTTTTCATAATTGGTTGGTTAAGTTGTGTTGAGGTAAAGGTTTGTATGGTATAATTGTGAAAGTAACGGCAAAGTAAGCCAGTGAATTTCTTATCAAATCATTAAAGCCCGCCCAATATCAAAAAATACCATTTTATAGCCATTGGTGGGAGCCTCATGCATGCCATAGCTATAGATCTACAGCGATCAGGTAACATCGTCACCGGATCAGATGATGCGATCTATGAGCCATCTCGTAGTCGACTGTCGCGTGCCAGACTCTTACCTGAGACGATAGGGTGGCATGCAGGTCACATCACTGATGACATAGACACGGTAGTGCTGGGCATGCATGCACATCTAGATAATCCTGAGCTCCTCCGAGCACAGGACATGGACTTGGACATTGTAAGCTTTCCTGAGTTGCTCGGCCAGATGACGGCTGATTGCCATAGGGTCGTAGTTGCTGGTAGTCATGGCAAGACTACAATAGCGGCCATGATGGTCCACCTCTTGCATGAGCTGGACATACCATTTGACCATGCTCTAGGTGCTCAAGTGCCAGGACTGTCATCGCCTGTGAGCCTTACTGGTGAGGACCTGGTAATCATAGAAGGCGACGAATACCTCAGCTCACGCTTAGACCCCGTGAGCAAATTTCTACACTACAGTCCGCATGAGCTCATCCTCACAGGTATAGCCTGGGATCATGTCAATGTATTTCCGACCATGGAGGATTATCTTGCGCCTTTCCAGCAATTGGTGGAGGAGACTAGCCGCCATGACAGCATCATATATTACGGCGAGGATCCGCACCTGGCCCGGCTCGTCAGCGCGGCCCAGGCTGAGGTCACTCCATATACACGTCTAGTGAGGTCAGAAGAAGGCATGTTGCAGGTAGATGGAGAGGCCTTTCGGCCAAATGTCTTTGGAGATCACAATGATCAGAACTTAGCGGCCGTCTATACCTGGGCCAAGAGGCGTGGCATCACTGCTAAGCAATTTTGTCAAGCGATGACGAGCTTTTCTGGTGCTGCGCGACGACTACAGGTCATCAGAAGCGAAGACCCAATCGTCTATCAGGACTATGCACATGCACCGAGCAAGCTTAAGGCTACGACTGCTGCGGTCCAGAGCCACCATGCAGGTAAAGTCATCTGTGGTATCTATGAGCTACACACTTACAGCAGTATGGATCCGGCATTTGTACGACAGTACCGCCATCACTTTGTGGATATGGCCTATCGAGCGGTGTTTTACGATGAGGATGCTGTCCGGATTAAGCGTCGTCAGGTGATGACAGATGCGCAGATACGTGAAGGCTTTGGCATACAAGAGTTGCACGTGCTGCGAACTGCTAAAGCGATCAAGTCTTTTCTGCGTAGCTGTCCTGATATCGAGGTGCTTCTACTCATGAGTTCTGGAAGTCTCGGTGGTCTAGATCTAGAGCGACTATACGATTAGCTCCAAGATTGGATGATGTCGTCTAGGGTCTCAGCTGGCTTGGCAAGGTTACAAGACATACCGCGTCGATAGTGGATGACAGCGGGCATCCGTCTGCTGCAGTGCCTGCTCCAGAGTGCCAGACTGTTGCTGGCTGCATTGCAGATGATGACGCTGTGCTCATGGCTGAGAGCTGGTAGCATCACTTCACGCTCTATCACATCTCCTGCAAAGCAAAGCGGTCCAGCGAGATCATAGGACTGCTTAGATCCAGTTGCACTCTTAAAGTGAGGGTCGAGCGCTATGAAACTATGCCGCTGAGCATGAGGCTGATAGATCTCACGTACCAGCGCATCAGCCCCCACATGTAATATGGCGAGGCGATGATCATCCGTATTGGCCCTTAGAGAAGCGATACGACTCCACAGCCATCCGCAGTGACCGTAAGTAAATCGACCAAACTCTGTAATCACCTGAAGTGATGATGAGTACAGTTGGCACTCACTACGGATACGATCAGAGTATGACGCTAAGCCTTGGCTCTCTCGCCCGTCAAGATAGACACCTGCTCCACCACCTATATCTATGTAGTCAAGGGGCGGCAGATCAGCTAGATGGCGCGCTTGATTGATCTCGATCGCGAGGTCGTATACGGCCGCCACGCGTGTTGCATTCTTCTCTATATTTCCTATATCCGAGCCAGCATGGAGATGCAAGCCCACTAGATCTGGACGTGCTAAAAAGCAATCGATGATCTGCTGTCGCCGCGTGATGGGCTCACCAAACTTGCTGTCAGATGCGCTCACATCAAAGACCTTGGGGGCACCAGTTGCGCTCATGAGCAAGATCCTCAGGCCTAGCCTGAGACCGTGATCCTGGGGATACATGTTGAGCTCGTCTATACTATTGGCATTGACGATGGCTCCGGGTGCGTGTTGGATGACGTAGTCTATCTCAGACTGGGTCTTGGCAGGACTGTCCCAGACGATCTTATCACTAGGGCACTTAGCTCGTAGGGCAAGCGCGACTTCTTCTAGAGACGCGCATTCTAGACCATATCCTTGGGATACCACATATCTGAGCGTACTCAGAATAGGGTGCGTCTTCACGGGTATGGCATGAAGTGCCGTATCTGGAAATACCTGCTCTAGGTGATGGAGCCGCTGATCAAGAATGTCTAGATCTACAAACAGTGCAGAAGTGTGATCAGCGCTTAAGAGGCCAAGCTCATGGGCTCGAGCCACCGCCCATCCATAGCTCTCAGGCTTGACGAGATCCAACGGCGCGTGGTACATGCTCAGATAGAAGTGAGATGAGGTGATGATCATTGTGCCAATCGGCACCAGTGAGTATGAGCCGGCGCACATTGTAACTGCCCAAAGCAACGCGGATAAATGACTTGTCGCCATACAGTACAGGTTGACCTATAAAGACTCGGTCAAACTTTTTAAATCCGCTGTGCTTCTGTCTCACGATGAGCTCAAAGAGTCTCTGCGTTTCCTCAGGCCGCAAGTATCTGCCTTGATACTTAGCGCGGAAACTGATAATACTACTATTAGTATGTTGCTGATCAGGCATGAGCTCGAGGTTATCAGCGGCTGATATAGCATCACTCGTGACTTGGTTCCACTCAGAGATGAGAGCGTCGCTCTCATCATACGGTATCTGATCAAAAGCCGTCATCTCATGCAGCGCGCAGCACCATCGGAGTGCTAGTCCTTTATTTTGATGAGATCTGAACTTTGACCTTAATTCTGCAAGGCGTGGGGGTATGTCATTTTGTGAGAAGAGCCGCTGATATGGTGAGAAGTCTATGTCACGCAATTTGCTCATCTTGTCAGACATAGCCTTGGGTACGAGCAGTGCCCCACAGAAGGGAGGGCTCTGATAGAACTTGCTACCTGTGATCATCACGGTACAGCCAAGATCGAGTAGCTCATTAATAAAGACCTTGCGATTTCTAAACTGACATAGATCTACGACCCACATCACTTTCTTATCGACTTCTCTGACGATATCAATATCGTTTTCTATTCCTGACTTGCTGCCTACTACGAGATATCCGATCATGGAGCGACCGTGTATCTCGCTGATAGCCTCTATGATGGGATGCTTGTGTTCTAGAATCTCGCCATCCTCACCTCTAGCGCTAAACTTTAGGGTCTCCACGGGGCCACTTTCAAAGAGATTTTCTCCCTGAGGCATGTCTTCATTAAATTGATTGAGATCCATGAAATACTTGCCGCTGGCAGCCTTGATGGTCCCGCTTCCAAGCTCTTCTGGACAACTGACCAGGGATAGAATCTCCTGATCAGGATGTAGTAACTGAGAGAAGAGCAGTGGATAGTACGTAAGGTCGCTTCCGCTAGGGGCGAGGAATACGTCAAAGCGGTCTTCACCTGGAAAATTGAGCAAGCTTCGAAGCTGAGATCTGATCCACTTGTATAGTCTTGCCGTATCGGCTGACTCTAGGTCAGTGAGCAGTGCTTCTGTCTCAGGATTCAGAGCAGAGCATGTACAGCTACCACGATTAAGTAAGCCCTTATAGGCAGTTGGGTTGACAAAGTACTTATTAGTGCCGAGATCGGGGAGAATGTGGATTCTGCGATCACCGCCTTGGGTGATCTGATCCATCACAGAAGTTTTCTCCTCATTTGCTACAGTACTTTCACTCTGATTCATAGCTGCAAAGGTGTGAATATCTAAGCAAGTACGAGACTACTGGGCTGAGATCCAGTCTCGGTATCCGCCTTTGAGCTCGTAGATCTTGTAGATATTTTGCGTGCGCAGATGATTCATCGCCTTAGTACTCCTGTTACCGCTGCGGCAGTAGATCAGGTAGGTATCGTCTTCACTGAGAGATAGAGCGTTAATCTCAAAGTCATCTGACAAATAGTCCATCTGCATGGCTCCAGGGATCATGCCTTCTGCGCACTCGTCTGGTGTGCGCACGTCAAGTATGACGATATCCTCGTGGCTGTCCAGTAGCTGGCGCGCTTGCTCTTGAGTGATACGACCGTAGTCAAGACTAGGAGGAGCCTGGGATGTAGTCTTTGACTCGCTTTTGCACGACAGTGCCAAGAATAGTAGGAGTATGAAGTATGTGCTCGAAGTACTCATGAGGTCAAAGGTACGAGCATAGCGCACTTCAGTAGCCGCCGTTGCCTACAGGAATAGCGCTCTTGGCATTGACGTTCCGCTGGCGGAGAAAGGCATTCCAGGGTGTGGTCTTGTAGTGGTTTTCACCAAAATAGCTTAGCATCACCGCGAAGCGCTCTGCATTCCAAAATCCCTCCAGCGACTGGATGATCTTCATGTCCTCGTCCAGAAATACGATAGTAGGATAGCTCAATTTACCGCGTGTAATCTCTAGTGCGAGCTCATGATATCCGCGCTTGCCGTTTTTGACGTACTTATAGGTCTGATCACCGATGGTGATATCAGCCTTCATCTCTGCGTCAAACTTGATAGCATAGAAATCACGATTAAGTGCTTCCGCGATCTCCACCTGATTAAAGGTGTGATCATCCATCTTCTTGCACCAGGTGCACCAATCGGTGTAGATGTCAACGAAGAACTTCTTCTGATGAGAATCCGAGAGTTCTATGGCTTCTTCCCAAGTGATCCACTGCACCTCTTGAGCCAAGATGGCAGTTGTAGATAGCATGCTGAAAATGAAAATGGTGAGTAGGCGGCGCGTCATAAAATCTATTTCCACTGAGATCGAAAGTACGGCATCTGTAACTGACTCGCCAAGTGAGGCATTGGAAGATTACAGGGGTTTAGGAATATTTTAACAAGTCACGAAGACAGCCTCTCAGACTGCGGGGGATACTGTGAATTTACATCACCAAAAGTGGTGTATGTCAGCCCTGTAGTAGCTTCCAAAGTGTCGAGTGACTCGCCTCTAAGGATGATCTGATCAGAGGTAGATCGTTAAGAAAATCAGATATGTCTCAGACAGAGAATGAATAGAATGGATGTGACGTTGTAGCAGACATGAAATGGATCCTACTGATGCTGGCAGTGTGTACAGTGACGATGACCGTAGCCCAAGATCGTGCTGAGTACATGCAACAATACAAGAAAAATATCAAGCGAGAGTACCTCAATGACGTCTACATCCCTGCAGATCTAGATGAGGCGATCGTCGAGCTGATGGAACTGGGAGATGATGCTGCGCTTGATAACTTTAAGCGAGCGCCAGAAGAGGAAATTGCCCGATCGCTCCACTTTGGTCTAGGTAGGTGGATCACCCTCAAGTGGAATCTGCTGGACGGCTCGCGCTATAGCCACTATCTGAGATCCATGGGAATCTCTCATCCTGATGACCAGGTAGAGTTCACCATAGTCTCGCTGCATCGCTATCTCAATGATCGAGATCAGGACATGGAAGCTCGTGCTGCTGCCTACGAGAAGAAACGTCTAGATATCCTCAAGGCAAGCAAGAATCAGCAATGAGAAGAAATGGACCGTAATCGGCAAGACCTAACTATGAACTAGTCGAGTCTCTGGAGGTTGATACTGCTGTTGAATGATATACTTTCACCACTTCACAGCATCAATCAAATCTCGCGGATGAAAAACCTTCTACTCCTTGCCTTTTTACTGCCTGTCTCTCTATGTGCTCAAATCGACCTGGAGGCAACTGGTCCAGAATCTTCACGTCTGATCTATCTAGGCAAGACTGATGCCATAGGAAATGCTACAGACATCGCCGTGAAAGCCTATGCTGAGGCGCAGTCTAAGAATAGTGCATGGAAGGCTGTCAACCAGAAAGCTCCACCGCCAGTGCCAGGAACCAAATCCGCAACTGCTCTGCCCAATGGCCCGGACCCAATCCGTCAAGGCCCCAGCCGTATGGACAATGACATAGAACCGCTCATGGTAGCTGATGGTCTGAGCTTCTTAGGTTTCTTTCCGCCAGATCCCGTAGGAGATATAGGCAAGGAATACTACATACAGATGTGCAATGGAAGTGCAGACGGATCCCAGATCTTGATTATGGACAAGCAAGGAGAAGTGGTCTTTGGTCCGGTGCCATCAGAGCCACTATTTTGGGAGCCATTTGGGCAAGAAGGTCAAGGAGATCCGATCGTGATCTATGACGAGCACGCTGAGCGATGGTTGCTCACGGAGTTCGCACCACAAGGTAGCAACAGACTTCTCATTGCTGTATCAGAAACGAGCAATCCGCTAGGCGCCTATCATATCTATATCTTCCAGACACCCAACTTTCCCGATTATCCTAAGTATGCCGTGTGGAATGATGCCTATGTGGTGACGACTAATGAGTTTGCAGGTGATGTAGCCTTCTACGCTCTAGAGCGGGACAGCATGCTCGTAGGGGGTGACGCCGCGATACAGCGCTTTGCCCTTCCCAGATATCCAGTGACTACTGGTGGACAGTTTGTGTGGCAAGTATGCACACCGTCTGACTGGGATGGGAAGCTGGCGCCTGCCGATGACGACGGCACGTATGTGATGCGTATACATGATGACTCGTGGGACGGTGGCAGTGATGAGCTTGATATCTATGAGCTGCATGTCAACTGGGATGATCCTTCCAATGGCCGTGTAGACGGCCCCCTCAAGATTCCGCTCGCACCATTTGAGAGCGATGTATGTGAAGATGGTCTATTTAACTGCTTAGTAAATCCCAATGGCCAAGAGATGGGAGCTCTACAGCAGACCATCATGCATAGGCTGCAATACCGAAACTTCGGGACGCATGAGACACTACTCGGAAATTTTGTGGTCGACGCCGATGGAAATAATCAAGCTGGTATCAGATGGTTTGAGCTGCGCAAGTCTGGATCGGATGACTGGTCGCTCTATCAAGAAGGCACTTTCTCGCCTGACAGCCTCGATAGATTTATGGGTAGTATAGCTATGGATGACGAAGGCAACATAGCTATGGGATATGCCTTTGTAGGTCCTGAGACTAATCCTGGCATGGCTATGACGGGTCGGCGCGCAGAAGATCCTCTAGGCATGATGACTGTAAATGAGCACGTAGTCATAGAGTCAGGCTCACCAAATACCAACAATCGCTGGGGTGACTACAGCTCCATGAATGTAGATCCAGTGGATGGAAAAAGCTTCTGGTATACGGGCGAGTTCCGACAGAGTCTGCTCTGGGAAACTAAGATCTTTAATGTCGTGATCGATCCAGATAGCATCGATCTGAGGCCTCTGGCACTGCGCTCACCTCAGAGTAGCGTGAGCTTCACCGAGGATGAGACGGTTTCTGTCACTATCCAAAACTCTGGCATAGATACCATCGAGAGGTATCGCGTTCAGGTCATATTTGATGGTCTTGCAACCTTCGATACGAGCATAGTCGGTGATATAGCACCAGGTGCTAATAGATCTGTCACATTCGGTAGGGCAATCGATCTTACAGAGATTACATCTGTGCCCGTGACGGTGATCTCCTCCAGTAGCGCGGACGTCAGACAAGTCAATGACACACTGCGCACCACCGTGGGACTACAGTTGCCTGATCAGATAGACCTGGTAGATCTAGAGATCAATCCAGATCAAAACTGCGCAAGCGACGGATTTGCCAGAGTGAGCATCCGCAATCGTAGTTTCCAAGATCTAGGAAGCATAGATATGATCTACAGTATCAATGACGGTCCACAGCAGGTGCAGACCTGGACGGGTTTCATACCTGCCCTGACCCTAGGCGAAGTGGATCTCCCGCTAGAGGGATTAGTGGATGGTAAAAACAAAATTGATCTCAGCCTCGCTCGACCCAATGGCAATGCGTCCGTCAATATAGAGCAGAGTCTGACGGATAGTGTAGAGCTCAACTTTGAAGCAGTAAAGCTGACACTCACCATCCAGCTGGATAGCTTTCCTGCTGAGGTAAGGTGGTTTGTCAGAGATACAAATCTCACCCCCTTCGTATTTGATGGACCCTACGAAGAGGCTGGTGGTCTGGTCAAAGAGGTCATCTGTGTACCGACTGACTGCTACATCTTGACCATGTTTGATGGAGGGCGCAATGGTCTCTGCTGCAGTAGCGGCGAAGGTTTCTACGAACTCACGGATGACTCAGGTCAGGTGTATGCCAAGGGTAGTATGTATGGAAGCGTAGAGGATACGGAGTTTTGCATACCCTATAGCTGCAGACTGCAGCTGGAACTCCTAGAAGTGGTGGATGCGAGTACAACGGAGGCCGCAGACGGATCCATCATGGTCAGCGCAGCAAATTCTGTCGGGGCTGTGAGCTATACGATTGATGGCGAAGATCTGGGTTCCTCCAGCTTCACAGATCTAGATGGCAACCAGATCTACGAGATCATCGCTACGGACGAAAATGGCTGCACGGATACTTTGCAAGTAGAAGTGGGCGAACCAGTATCTAGTACTACGCTCCAGGCCTCAGGAAGGGTAGAGCTTCGTCCCAATCCCACCACAGGTGTCTTCACTGTAGAGCTGTATGATGCAGTAGCGGGCTTTGAGGTAGCCTATACAGTCTATGACGTAGGTGGACAGGCCGTGAGCACGGGATTCTTGACGCAGTACGCAGATCGCTGGGTGACTATGATATCACTTAGAGAAAGAGCAGACGGACAGTACTTCATCGTGATGGAGACGGACGAGGGCAATGTCGTAGAGAAGATACAAGTCATCAAGGACTAGCTTGGGAGCAAGCGATCTGTGAGGTACGAGCTTTCGCTCAAATGTCTCTACTGTATAGTCTCTGAATACGCTCTACAAGAGCAGTATATGGTCTCTATAAAGGTGTTCCCTTAGTGCGCATTTGCGCACTGCAAGTCTTGTAGAATCGCGAGTGTCTACGGTCGGTAGTGCGCTGATAAAAAAAAGGGAAGCCACTTTGCCTGGACTTCCCCTTCACTCGTCATTAAGGAAATGATCTCTCCGCGAGGTTGGACGCATCGAGATCTTAAAAAAAACTACTGGTTCTTACAGTTGCAGCTGATCATATGATCACTCCGCTCAAGGTAGGAATGATCGATCATAGGCTATATACCAAGAAGCGTACCAAGTTTGCAGAATAATCGTGTGTGACGGGTGAGGAGCGATACCTTTGGGGTCATCAAGCAGTGCTATGAGCGACACACACAAGGATCTATACGAGAAACTAGGCGTCTCAGCTGGTAAGGAAGAGGTACACGCCGCGATCAAGGATGAGGATAAGGGGCTCTACCCGCGAGCATTTTGCAAGATCCTACCAGATGTGTGGCAGGGCGATGAAGACTACTGTAGCATGATGCATGCGGATACTGCTGGCACTAAGACCAGTCTTGCGTATCTCTACTGGCGTGAGACAGGCGACTACAGTGTGTGGGAAGGTATCGCACAGGATGCTCTGGTGATGAATCTGGACGATATGGCTTGTGTAGGTGCAGTGGATCGCGTGCTGATATCGTCTACCATAGGTCGCAACAAAAATCTTGTAGACGGTCGAGTGATTCAGACACTGATCGCTGCTGCACGCTCCTTTGTAGAGAGCATGGCGCAGCACGGTATAGAGTTGCACCTTGCAGGTGGCGAGACGGCAGATGTAGGTGATATAGTGCGCACGATCGATGTTGGCTATACCACTGGTACTCGTATGCGTAGAGATGAGCTCTTGATCAATGATATCCAGAATGGTGACGTCATCGTGGCTCTTTCTAGCGGTGGACAAGCAAGCTACGAGTCGAGTTACAATAGTGGTATCGGCAGTAATGGCCTCACAGGGGCACGGCATCAGATACTATCGAGCTATCATCGAGAAAAATATCCAGAGACCTGCGATCCGAGCCTAGATCATGACATAGCCTATAGTGGTAAGCATCGGATCACCGATAGCGTGACCATCCAAGGAGATACGTACAGTATCAAATCGCTATTGCTGTCTCCTACGAGGACTTATCTACCATATTTAAAGTCTTTGCTAGCAGAGCACAGGGCTGATGTGCATGGCATCATACACAATACTGGAGGCGCGCTTACCAAGGTCATGAAATTTGCTCCAGGCATGCGCATCATCAAGGACAATCTTCTTGATCGCCCTGCAGTCTTTGAGCTTATCAGCGAGGCAGGCCAGATGCCAGCCAAGGAAATGTATCGAGTCTATAATCTAGGTCAGCGCCTGGAGGTGTATCTGCCAGCAGAGCATGCTCAGTCGGTCATAGATATAGCGAGCAACTATGGAATCCACGCACAGATCATAGGAAGAGTAGAGGCGGCTGACAAGTCAGAGCTCATCATCCGTGATCGAGGTGAGGAGCACCGATATGATGCCTAGGGTCGAGGAGTAATCTTGACGCCTGTATAGCTGTGAGGTGTGATGGCCCTCATTTCTTCCTTGATCTTTTCATCTATATCTAGCTTATCTATGAATGCACTGATGCTCTGAGCATCGATGACGTCATTGACACGGCTGAGATCCTTGAGTTTCTCATAGGCATCAGGGACTTGCTCGCGTCGCATGATGGTCTGGATTCCCTCTGTGACTACGGCCCACTGAGCATCTAGATCACGGCGCAGCGCGTCCTCATGGAGAAGAAGCTTGTTCAGACCTTTCTTAAGAGATGTGTATGCGATGAGGCCGTAAGCCATAGGCAGACCAATGTTGCGTAGGACGGTGCTATCCGTAAGGTCACGCTGTAGTCTACTGATAGGGAGCTTTTCAGCGAGATGCGAGGCAACCGCATTGGCCATGCCTAGATTTCCTTCTGCATTTTCAAAGTCTATAGGATTGACCTTGTGGGGCATGGTGCTACTTCCCACCTCTCCGGCCTTGATCTTTTGCTTGAAGTAGTCCATGGATACATAGGTCCAGATGTCCCGGCACAGATCTATCAAGATCACATGTATCCGTGAAAGACCGTGCAGAAAAGCAGCGAGCTGATCGTAGTGCTCTATCTGTGTAGTGGTCCGCTGCCGCTGAAGACCCAGTGATGCATGAAAGTCATCAGAAAATTCCTGCCAGTCAAGATCTGGAAACGCCACGTGATGAGCATTAAAGTTGCCTGTAGCTCCACCAAATTTGCCTGTAAAGGCTACCTGCGTAAGACTTTCCATCTGTACATCTATGCGCTCCACGAATACTGCGATCTCCTTGCCCAGTCGGGTAGGACTAGCAGGCTGACCGTGTGTGCGCGCCAGCATGGCTACGTCTTCCCAGTCCTGTGCGAGGCTGTGTAGTTGATCTCGCAGCTCAGTAAGCGTAGGATGGATGAGATCCTGCCATGCTTCCATGACCATGAGAGGAAAGGCGGTATTATTCACATCTTGTGAGGTAAGACCAAAGTGTACCCACTCTTTGAGCTGTACTAGCTCTGCTCCATCGAGCTTTTCTTTGAGCAGATATTCCACAGCTTTGACATCGTGATTGGTGATGCGCTCTATGTCTTTGACACGCTGGATATCATCCTCATCGATCTTGATGGTAGACCAGATGTCACTAGGCAGATTGCCCAGTGCATCTTCCGCTAAAGAATCAGAGATGTAGGGTAGCAGAGCACTGAGATACTTCTGCTCTACACGTATGCGATACCTTATGAGTGCTGCTTCGCTAAAGTACTGGCTCAGATCGCGAGTACGCGAGGCGTAGCGTCCATCTATAGGTGATATGGCGTCTATCATAGCTCAAAGATAAGATTGCATACAAGCTAATCCACGGTAGATCGATTAACTTTGATGCATGGACAATGATGGTAATATGGGACTGTACGATCAGTTTAAGGAACGACGTGACGCACAGGGTTTTGAGTATGTAGCAGCGAGTGATGCAGAGGCATGGGTTGCCATTCTCTATGCATGTATGGCGGCAGACGGCGATGTGAGTGACGTGGAGATAGACAAGCTATCGCGGATGCTAGTGATGAAGGAAAAGTTTGCTGGATTGCACATCGGCATCTTCTTTGAAAAGGTCGCCGAGGCACAAGCCATGATCGGGAGTATCACACTTGTAGAGGCAGCTGCGGTAAAGGTGGAGGTGCAAGATCGTCCCACACTCTTCAGCATGGCAGTTGATATGGTCTTAGCTGATGGTATACTAGATGAGGATGAGCGACTGATGATTTCTTTCATTGGAGATTCCCTGCAGATTCCCAATGGTCAAGCTCAGCAGATCATAGAGGTGATTCTCATCAGAAACATGGGCAATAAGGTCATCGCATAGGGAGGTAGCTCACATATGACCGCGTCAGATCTTTGCTCAGCCATAAAGCGACGCGACGACATACTATCAGGTGGCACCGCTATGTCTTATCTATATAGGCTCATGCGGTGAAGATCACCTTTAGACATAGAAGTCCGAGCTGCCAAGGAGGCAGACGGCCTCATCAATAAAGCATGTGTAAAAAAAAACTACCCCGCTACGATATGCGTGGTGATGATGCATAGCGCAAATAGCGCAGCGGCAAGTCCCCATGTGATCTTTTCTATGAGATCAGTAGATCGGGATGCGCCAAACATCTGGTTAGCACCAGATCCGCCAAAAGTAGAATCAATTCCTCCGCCCTTGGGATTCTGTATGAGAACTGCGAGGATAAGGAGTACGCTGATCAGAGCGATAAGGATGGTCATAAGAGTTATACCCATGGTGCTAGCTGCTTAGATTTTCAATAAGCTGTGCAAAGGTCGCTTTTTTTTCTGGATTGCGCAATCCTAGTTCTCGATACATCTGGATAGCTTCTTCTGTATAGCCCTGCTCGACAAGGAGATTAGCAAGTGCTTCACTGGCTGGCGATGCGCGGAGGTCAGAGATATCAGAAGTAGCACTGATCTCTGTGGGCTTTTCATCTTTTAGAGAGTTCTGTGCCTTTGATTCAGTATCTAGCGGTTCAGCAGATACAGCTTCTTCGGGCTCTGGATCCACCTCTTGAGACTTTGTCTCAGATGTTGGTGCTACTACTGGTTCTTGATGTTCTACAGATTCCCTTCCCTTCATCAGACTTTCTGAGGGGGCTGGGGTAGCCCCGAGCGATCTGAGCCATAGTACAAAGTCATCAAGCTCGGCTTCCAGCTCGGAGGTGCTGGGTCGCGCCTCTTGATCATGCTCCGCATCTCTCGGTGTCGATAGAGCCTCTGAGTTGTCTATGTGTGCTTGACTATCATGAGCATCATCAAGCGACAGCGGTATGGTGGAGTCTTCTTGATCACGCTCTACATCAAGATCTGGTGTAGGATCTGCGGGAGTCGAAGTCAGGGACGGATCTATGATGCTGCTAGACACAGATGCCTCAGCATCTCGCACAAGTGTAAAATCACTATCTGCCGATATCTGTACATCAGCCTTGAGATCAGTCGGCTCAGCCTCCAGGTCTGCCAGTACGATGGCCGCTGGGTGTACCTCATCCTGTGGAGAATGTCGCTCCGTGTCTATGTAAGCCGCAGCGTAGTAGATAGGATTACCGTGAAGAGACAGAGCGCTCAGCTCATCCTGCTGGCGAGGAAAGCTCAGTAGATCGGCTATGCTGCCAGGATCAGATCTCTTGATGTAGTTCTTCTCTTCCATATGGTCCGCTACCAATTAGCGAATGCTTTATTGAATACGTCCTCAAGCATCTGATCGTAGATCACTTCTATGAGTTCGTCTTCGATATCAGCGAGATTTTGGGTTCTATCAAAGTCACTGAAGAAGGTAAAGGTATTAGTCCATTCCTGATCATCTACAGTATTTTCATACAGCACACGTATACCGATCTCGAGTCGATTGAGCGCAGCTCCTTCACCTTGCTGGGGAGCTACAGATTCTACAGCATATCTGGTCACGCTTCCGCTAAATGCGATATGAGGATCTGTCTCCTCATAGCGAAGTCTAGTATCCTGTAAGATCTTATCTCGGAGTCGCTCGGTCCACACGATCGCTAGGGTAGGCGGCGCGCTAAATGCATCCAGGTCAAATGTGCCTACATAAAAGTGCTCTACCTCGGGCGAGATACTCGTATTCTTAAAAGAGAGCGTGCAGCTGCTGAGAAGCACTATGGTAGCTAGTGATAGAAGTCTCATAGTTCGTACTGATTGATCTTACGATACAGAGTACGTTCAGAGATGCCAAGTTCTTGTGCAGCTTCCTTTCTTCTTCCACTATATTTTGTCAGAGCCTTGCTGATCATCTCTTTTTCCATGTCTTGCAGAGAAAGCACTTCTTCTACGATCTCGGCATTGGAAAGGTGATCCTCCGCACGATCTATATAGAGCTCCCCATCCGTGAAGCGTATGTGATCATCGCTCTGATCATCCCTTCTATGCTCTCTATCGCGATTACCTGCTGGAAGGACTTCCGTCACGGAGCCAAACTGCTCGCTGGTATTCACATGAGGTACGGCGAGGTCATTTTTCTGTATGAGCCCAAATACCAGACCCTTCAGATCATTGAGGTCTGACTTCATGTCAAACAGTAACTTATAGAGAATCTCACGATCCTCCATATTGCTCCCTGCCTCATCTATCCTTTGCTGGCTCGGCAAATTTCGCTGTAGCAGATAGGGGAAATTGTCCACCAGCATCTCTGCGGTGATAGTCTTCTCCTCACTCAGCACGGATACTTGCTCTACGATATTTTTCAGCTCTCTTACATTGCCAGGCCAGCTGTAGTTCTGGATCAGTATCTCTCCGCGATCATCAAGTCGCACGGGTGTAGTCCTATACTTTTCTGCGAAGTCAGCAGCAAATTTTCTGAAGAGAACTGGTATGTCTTCTGGGCGTGACTTTAGCGCAGGTACCTCTATGGGCACTGTACTCAGACGATAGTAGAGATCTTCTCTGAATTTTCCCTTCTTGATGCGATCTTGTAAGTCTACATTGGTGGCGGCGATCACTCGCACGTCGGTTTTCTGTATGGCGGAAGAGCCGACTTTGATAAATTCTCCGTTTTCCAATACTCTGAGTAAGTAGGACTGGGTGTCCAGAGGCATCTCACCGATCTCATCAAGAAAAATGGTGCCTTTGCTAGCTACCTCAAAGTACCCGCGACGATCCGAAGTCGCTCCAGTAAATGCGCCTTTCTCATGGCCAAATAGCTCACTATTGATCGTCCCAGCAGGAATGGCGCCACAGTTGATGGCGATGAAATTTTCGTGCTTGCGCGGACTGAGTTGATGTATGATTCTGCTAAATACTTCCTTGCCCACGCCGCTCTCTCCGCGGATGAGGACCGTGAGATCCGTAGGTGCTACACGCACAGCCGTGCTCAAAGCACGGTCTAGCAGCTCCGACCTACCTATGATATTGTGCCGTTGCTTTATTGCCTGTAGCTTCATGAGGAGTATTGGCTTTTCTGGATGATATCTCCTAGGAGAGTTGCACTAGTAGTATCAGAGATCTTGACGTCGACATAGTCTCCGATAGCGTAGCCATCCATCATGGGCATAATCACGATTTTATTTTGGCTATTGCGACCTTTCCAGTGCCGGTCACTTTTTTTGGATCTGCCCTCCAGTAAGATTTCCATAGTCTTGCCTACGTCCCTGAGATTGTGCTGATGAGATACAGTGCGCTGTAGGTCGATGACTTCTGCTAGTCTACGCTTCTTAGTAGCTAGATCTACATCATCCTCGTACTTGCGTGCAGCTAAGGTTCCAGGACGCTCGCTATAGTAAAACATGTAACTCATAGTATATCCTGCCCACTCGACCATACTCAATGTTTCACGGTGCTCCTCCTCCGTCTCGCCACAAAATCCCGTGATGATATCAGAACTGATAGCACAGTCTGGGATGATACGATAGATAGATTCTACTCGCTCCATGTACCACTCGCGATCGTAGGTGCGATTCATCCTTGATAGGATGCGACTACTCCCAGACTGTACGGGTAGATGGATATAGTCGCAGATGTTGCGATAGGCTGCTATAGTATGCAGCACCTCATCAGTGATGTCCTTGGGGTGGCTGGTGCTGAATCTTACGCGCAAGTCAGGACCAATATCGGCCACTAGTCCCAGCAGCCGAGCAAAGTTTACAGATTCTCCAGACTCCTCGTGCGACCACTGGTAGGAGTCCACATTCTGCCCTAGGAGTGTGACTTCCTTATAGCCCTGCTCATAGAGCTGACTTGCCTCAGCGATCACACTGTAGGGATCTCTACTCCTCTCACGACCACGAGTAAATGGTACTACACAGAAGGAACACATATTATCGCATCCTCGCATGATAGAGATGAAGGCGCTGACTCCATTACTATTGAGCCGTACGGGTGCTACATCGGCATAGGTTTCTTCTCGGCTGAGGAGGACATTGATTCCTTTCTGACCTTCTTCGGCGCTAGCAAGGAGTGCTGGGAGGTCTCTGTAGGCATCTGGGCCGACCACCATATCTACCAGGCGCTCCTCTTCTAGAAATTTTTTCTTTAATCGCTCAGCCATGCATCCCAGGACACCTACAAGCGTGCCAGGTCTTCTGCGCTTGGCTTTATCAAAGATGCGCAGACGCTTACGCACAGTGTCTTCGGCTTTTTCTCTGATGGAGCATGTATTGATCAAGATCAGATCAGCGCTATCCATGCTTGCTGTAGCGCTATAGCCTATGTCGGCTAGGATGGATGCCACGATCTCGCTATCGGCGAAGTTCATCTGGCATCCATAGCTCTCTATATAAAATGACTTATCGCCTACACGTCCCGGGCGATCCATTACTTCACCTTGTCGATCTGTGAGGATCTGGCGATCCACGAGAGCTCTATCCTTATCATACTTGTGCATAGTCTGCAAAGGTAAGGCTACTGCCAAAATGTCAGCGAGATGATCCTAAGCTATTTCTTGCACGCGTCCATCCTGTAGTCGATACTTGCTTCCATCCTCTGGGCAACTGGCGTGACCGTCTTGATCAAATGATAAGCGGATGCCGCGCTTACTCACCCATCCAGCTATCCGAGCAGGCATGCCCAGGACAAGTGCAAATGCTGGTACATCACTTGTCACCACAGCTCCAGCCCCCACGAGAGCATAGTCGCCGATGTCGTTACCACATACGATGGTGCAGTTGGCCCCGAGACTTGCGCTGCGACCCACGCGTGTGACTTTAAATTCGTCTTTGCGCTCGATATTGCTGCGAGGATTGAGCACATTAGTAAATACCATACTCGGACCTAGAAATGCGTGATCTTCGCAGTGGACTCCTGTGTAGAGCGACACATTATTCTGCACCTTGACTCCTTTGCCCAGCGTGACACCGGATGCCACAAAGACATTTTGCCCCAGGATGCAGCCTTCTCCAATGCTACATCCAGACATGACATGGCAAAAGTGCCACACCTTAGTGCCGGCATGTATCTCTGCACCTTCATCTATGATGGCAGTTGGATGTGCGTAGTATGGAGTAGATGAGTCTTTCATATCGTCTAAGGACCTTTGCTTGCAAATGTGAGCATTTTGGGCCCTGCAAATCTCGAGGACTCGCGAGAGTCTACAGACGTGAGCCAGCAGCTCTATAACGATCAAGAACACAGCTGCGGTATGAGCGATCTGCGCACTAGCCTGGCTCTACGATAATTTTTAAAGTAGCTTTGCGTATATGCAGACTCAAAGCCGAAAGCTGCTCACCGCGGCACTACCACATATAGGCTGTATTCTCTTGCTATTTGTGCTGGCCGCCGCGCTCTTTGCGCCTCAGTATGATGGGAAACAGCTCTTCCAGAACGATATCTCCCAAGGCAAGGCCATGCAAGGCGAGAACCTCGAATATGAGGAGATTACGGGTGAGAAATACTACTGGAACAATAGCATGTTTGGCGGCATGCAATGGAATCTACTTGTCTACGGACGCGATGCTAATGTACTGCGTCATGTGATACCTGTGACACGCTTCTGGCAGAAGGGAGCTGTGGGGATGTTTTTTGGTATGGGGCTGCTGACTTATCTGGGGCTCGTGCTCATGCGGGTCAAGCCATATCTTGCCTGTATAGGGGCCATAGTCATGATGCTCAATGTCAACCATCTCGTCTTGCTCGAGGCTGGACATAATAATAAAATCCGCGCTATAGCAAACTTTCCGTTGATATTTTCTGGGATGCTGATAGCTCTGCGGCAGACTAAGTTCTTTCCACAGCTCTGCGGAGCAGCACTGCTAGGGGTAGGTGTATCTCTGAGTCTCCGGGCCAACCATCCTCAGATGCTCTATTATTTTCTGCTGGCGTGCGCAGTGTGGTTTGTTGCTAGTTCACTGAGTGGACTTAAGGGCCTTTCGGCCAAAAGCGGACGCGGTGTGCTCTTGCTTCTCATAGGTCTAGTGCTCGGAGTCACTAGCAATCTGACGCAAGTAGTGAGCAGCGTGAAATCCAGTGAGTCAACCATGCGTGGTGCTCCTGTCCTGCAAGAGCCTGTAGGTCCAGCCTCCAGTAGTTCTGTAAAAGGGCTGGACTGGGACTACGCTACCCAGTGGAGCAATGGATGGCGAGATATATATAGCCTATTCATTCCTAGAGCAGTAGGCGGAAGCAGTGTAGAAGAAGTAGCGGCTGACAGTCCTGTAGGAGATCTCTATGTGCAGAATGGAGCTCGACCTGCAAAAGATGGTACCATCAGTGCACCTATGTACTGGGGTGATCTCCAGTTTACGAGTGGCCCCTACTATGTGGGAGCGGTGATTTTCTTTTTGTTTGTTCTGAGCTTTTTTGTGCTGCCTGTGCCGTGGCGTGTAGGCTTTGGACTGAGTACGCTGCTTATCGTAGTAATGTCGCTGGGGAATAATTTTGAGAGCTTCAATCGCTTTCTCTTTGATAATCTACCGTATCTGAACAAGTTCAGGACCCCTGCGAGCACCCTGCATGCAACGGCACTCTTATTTGCGATTCCTGCGGTGCTTGCTGCTAGCAAATTCGTGGACATGTCCTGGAGTGATAAAGGGAATAAGGATCAACTGGTAAAAAGTTTGTATCCAGCAGTTGGGATCAGCGCAGGGGTGTGCGCTTTGCTTGCTCTGCTAGCTCCATCACTATTTGACTTTGTCGCCTATGGTGACGCGCGATATCCCAGAGAGATCGTAGACTTATTTAAAGAACAGCGCTTGAGTATGCTCAGAGCTGATGCGCTGAGATCCATTGCTTACATCCTTGCTGCAGGTGTGGTACTATGGCTTTTTGCCGAAAGGCACATCAAGCAATCCTGGATTGCCCTCACGCTTCTCCTCGCTATATCAACCGTGGATCTGTGGACAGTGTCTCGTAGATATATAGATCAGGACAACTGGGTAAAGGAGAGGTCTCTGGCCGAAATGTTTCCTGAGCGACCCGTGGATGCACAGATCAAAAAGCGCGAAGGAGGTAAGCGCTATGCCTATCGCGTCATGGATCAGAGCATAGACACTTATAATAATGCAAGTACCTCATTTCATCATAATACGATAGGCGGATACAATGCTGCTAAGCCGCAACGTATGCAGGATATGATCGACTACTATATCCTAAAGGGCAACATGAATGTCCTCAATATGTACAACACTAAATACTTTATCTCTCCGCAGGGGCAGCCGCAAGTCAATGAAGGCGCTCTGGGCAATGCATGGTTTGTGCAAGATATCAAGAGGGTGGAGACACCGGATGAAGAGATCGCTGCTGTGGCGGAGGTGCGAGCTGACTCGGCTGCGGTGATCAATGTATCAGAATTTGCAGATGAGATCGCTGGGCTGAGACCGAGCTCAGGCCAAGGGAATATCGCCATCAAGAGCTACAAACCCAATGATATACTCTATACGGCTACCACGGATGAAGAACAGATCGCTGTGTTCTCCGAGGCATGGACTGATGAGGGCTGGACAGTCGAGATGGACGGTGAAGTCGTACCTATGCTGCGAGCTAATTACTCACTACGAGCCCTGCGGATACCAGCTGGATCGCACGAGATACGGTTCAGGTATGAGCCTACAGCCAAGTATGCAGGTGTGACTCTCTTGTCATCTATCTTACTGCTGCTTCTGCTACTGGGCAGCGCGTTCCTGTGGGCAAAAGATCGCTACGCAGAGTGGTCTATAGAAGCTGCGAAGGCAGTCACTGTGCCTGCGGTCAAGCAAGCGGTACCTCGCAAATCTCAAGAAGCTAAAAAATCTACTAGGAAGACCAAGAAGAAAAAGAAGTGAAGAAATTTAAATATGCTCTCATAGGCGCGGCAGGATACATCGCACCCAGACACATGAAGGCTATCAAGGATACAGGTGGCGAGCTGATCGCAGCTATGGATCCAAGTGATAGCGTGGGTATCATCGATAGTTACTTTCCTGGTAGCGCGTTTTTTACAGAGTTTGAGAGATTTGATAGACATCTGGAGAAGCTGCGGCGCCGCGGCGAAGGTCCTGACTATGTGATCGTGTGCTCACCTAATTATCTGCATGATGCTCATATCCGCTTTGGTCTACGACTGGGCGCTGACGTCATCTGTGAGAAGCCTATCGTACTCAATCCATGGAATATTGATGGTCTACAAGAGATAGAGCAGGAGACTGGCAAGCGCGTGTATAACATCCTCCAACTAAGACTGCATCCCAGTGTCATAGAACTGAAGAAGCGTATAGAAGCTACCGCTGCTGATGAGATCCACGATATAGATCTCACATACTTGACCTCACGCGGGCTATGGTACTATGCCAGCTGGAAAGGTGAGTTAAAGAAGAGTGGAGGTATAGCGACTAATATAGGTGTACACTTCTATGATATGCTGATGTGGATCTTCGGTGAGGTGAAAGACTATGAGGTGCATATCCATGCGCACGATAGAGCTGCGGGATATCTGCAGCTCGATCGCGCAAGAGTACGCTGGTTCCTCAGTATCAACTACGAGGTGCTGCCAGAAGCTATCAAGGAGAAGGGGCTGCGGACGTACAGATCACTGATGATCGGGGACGATGAGTTTGAGTTTAGCGGAGGCTTCACGGAGTTGCATACGCGCAGCTACGAGGAGATCCATGCGGGTAATGGCTTTGGTATGAGTGACTCGCTAGCCGCCATCCAGCTCGTGCATGATATACGCAATGCTCCCGTAGTAGGTAAGAATGATAGATCGCATGGATTAGTGACTGATAAGGTTGCTGGTCATCCATTTGATAGGTGATGGCTAGTGGGAGATCTGCTCCAGTATCTGAGCCATTTCTGCGGCTTGAGCTCGCCTGCTGTATTGCTTTATCTTTTCTGGTATAGTATGAGGTGTAGTCTCTTCAGCTGGCTTATCCTTCCATCGCGTGTATAACTCCATCAGCCTAGACTGGTAGATTTCTTGTGCCTCATACGGCATTAAACTTTGTGAGCCCACATCTTGCAAGATCATGTCAGCACCACCATTTGCGGGGCCTATACCCAGGATTGGTGTTCCACTTGCAAGATATTCAAAGATCTTGCCTGTTACGATCTTGTCGCTACCAGGTAAATCAGCTATGATAAATAGCAGCGCAGCTGCAGCGTGCATGCGCGCGATAGCGGTCTTATGATCGGCAAATCCGTGGTAGTAGGTGCATTCTGCAATGCTGTGCTCGCGGATGCTCTCTTTGACTGCTGCGCTGACATTTCCCGTAAACTCTAGTCTGAAGTCTCTTTTAAATTCTGGATGCTCATCTCTGAGTTTGCTGATAGCTCTCCATAGCGACGGCTGAATCTCGAGATTTTTGATGGTTCCGACATAAGCAACTACAAAGTTTGCGGATACCTCTACTGGCTCTGAACTTGTGAAATCGCTGGGGTCATAGCCATTGTATACTACATGGACATTCTCATTGCGATCAGCAAATTCGACTTTCATCGCTGGTGAGACACAGGTCACAGCGGATGCCGCACTCAACACCGCAGTTTCCAGAGCCAGATCACGACGCTGAGCCGAGGCGCTTCTATTGAGATTAGCATTATAGTAAGCGCTTGTCCAGGGGTCTCTGAAATCAGCAAGCCACGGTATAGACACCTTCTTGTAAAGATCAAGAGCTATGAGATGCACGCTCTGAGGTGGCCCCGTGGTAATAATCGCCTGCACCTGATGCTTCTCGATAATTTCTAGGGCTTTCGGTAGGGCATATCGTTTCCAACCCATACGTGCGTCTGGGACGAATATGTTAGCACGGATATACAGGCCTAATGCAGTAATCTTGCGCTGCAGCCAAGATTGCTCAGAGCCAGCAGTATCCATACCTACGCTGGTAGGGGCGCCTGATCTACCGATAAGGCGCTGAAAGAGACTAATAGGCTCTATCGTCCTAGATGTGTAGACAGGCCAATGATTGGAAACTTCTTCTAGCAGTTGCTCGTCTGAAGCTGGATAGCTGCCATTCTTCACTGTAAGGACTATGGGTGTCCAGCTGTATTCCTCCATGTACTTGCAAAGCTTGAGCCAACGTTGCACACCAGGTCCGCTAGCAGGCGGCCAGTAATAGGCAATGAGGAGGAATGACTTCATAGGACAAAGATAGCTGGGGAGATGCCCTGACACATTATAAATAGTTGCAATATACATAGCTTTGACGCTGAAATGGGAAAGCTAAGAAAAGCACTTTTCATGCTTCGAAAATTGAAGCAAGATTTTCATCGATTACAGATGGATGGCTATGACCTGGCCAGTGATATGCATTCAACTGAGCTTGGTGAATACTATTTCGTTTTTCATGAGGAATTGGTAAGCACAGGAAAGGAGCAAGCCCTCATCAAGCGATTTGATGAAAATGGAATACCCATCAATAAGACCTACATCGATGTCACCGACAAAGAGTATGTCTATTTTCCCATTTCCATAGGTCAGATGGGCCTCTCTGTATGGCATACCTATCTTACTACGCAGCAAGATGAGGATGCCAGCAGATTCTTGAAGTTTGCGGATTGGTTTATGGAGCATGCAGAGATGGACGACAAGCTAGGAGCTCGATGGATGACAGATGTAGCCTTGCCAGCTTACAAAAACCCCGGTCCATGGCAGAGCGCATTTAGCCAAAGCCGTGGTATCAGCATACTGCTGAGAGCTTACCAGCTTACGCATAACGACGAATATCGTGACATGGCGGAGCAGGCTCTGATACCTTACGCAATTTCAGTCGCTGAGGGTGGAGTCACATCCTACACAGAGTGGGGTCCATTCTATGAAGAATATACCAGTGAGGTTCCTACGCTGGTGCTCAATGGTATGATCTTCGCTCTTTGCGGTGTGCAGGATTACCGCAGAGTATTTCCAGAGCACGATTTAGCTTCACGGCTCTATGATGAGGCGATCAAGACTCTTGTGACCATCATGCCACAGTATGATCTAGGCTACTGGTCACGATACAATATCTGTGAAGCCGACTGGTACGCCGATATTGATCCAGCTACCATCTTGTATCAAAAGCTTCATATCACGCAGATGCGTATGATGCACAAGCTATCGGGAGAAGCAACATTCAAGAAATATGAAGAAATCTTCACGAAGCAAATCTCCATAATCAATGCCATGAAAATGTATAGGGTAAAATACAAGGCATTGAAAAAAATTGGGCGACTCTGATGGC
>JAHDBH010000009.1:24869-58621 GCA_020630495.1 Saprospiraceae bacterium | reverse complement strand
TTCAAGGCATCTTTCTATTACAGACCACTGCACGGACAAGTCCTGAATGCTAGGATACCACAGCATGTTAATGAAACGTTACAGTCTGCATATGAAATTGATAGCAATAGGTCTGACCTGCCTCCTCCTAGTCTCCTGCGATCAGCGAGAGTGGAAAAAGATAGAGACGGATGACGGCAAGCTCACACAGGAGTACCAAGTCATCAAGGGTACAGATGACCGAGATGGTATCGCCAAGTACTATGATGAGCAGGGAAATCTGCAATCAGAAGCGAGCTATGTGTCTGGAGTCCTCGAAGGTCCTAGTATCATGTATTCGCCAGCAGGGGATACACTTGTCATCGAGACATATCGCAATGGTAAATTTCACGGTCTGTATCGCAGCTACTACGAAGACGGATCTGGTGTCAAGCAAGAAGGCCAATATGTGGACGGAGCTATGAAGGGCATCTGGTACAAGTACTACCCTAGCGGACAGCTAGCAGAGAAAGTGCCCTTCACTAATAATCTGGAGCAAGGGCCATTCATGGAATATCATGCCAATGGTAACTTGAAGACTCGCGGAGTCTATCTGGACGGTGACAACGAGCATGGTCCGCTAGAACTCTACGATGAGGACGGCGAACTCTCTAAACGTATGGACTGCGTACGTGGCAACTGTACTACTGTATGGAAACAGGAAAAAGATGAAGTCATAGATGAAGACTCTTAGTATAGCAGTAGTAGTACTTCTTAGCACACTGGGAAGTGGGATGCAAGCACAGATAGGTGGTGACTATAGCTACCAGTTCTTGCAGTTGAGTCCATCTGCGCGTGCCACTGCGCTAGGAGGTGTGATACCAGCCATCAAAGACGGCGACTTAGGTCTTGCCTATCATCATCCTGCCATGCTTAGTGAAGAGACGCATAGATCTATAGGATTTCATCACAGCTTTGCTCCAGGAGGTATAGGTCAGGGACTACTATCCTACGGTCACAGTCTCAAGGACAAGAATATTCATCTTCAGGGAGGTATACAGTATATCGACTACGGAGACTTTCGGGGGTATGATCGACTGGGAACGGAGACAGCTCCTTTTTCTGGAGCAGAGTACAGTTTTTTTGTAGGTGCATCTCGCGAGATCTACGAGGATCTGAGCATGGGTGCCAATATGAAGTTTATTACCTCGCGTCTCGGTACATATTCTAGTGCTGCGGTAGCGATGGATCTTTCCTTTTTGTACTATAAGGAATCCCAGCGTTTTGGCGCAAGCCTGCTCATAAGAAACCTAGGCACACAGCTCAGTCTCTATGATGAGGTGGATGAAGAGTTGCCGCTTGATATCCAGCTGAGCGTGACGAAGCGGCTTGAGCATCTTCCTTTCAGGATGGGTGCTGTGCTACACTCGCTCAATCGCTGGGACCTTAGCTTTGACGATCCACGATTGGATGAGCAAGGAACACTCTTTGGAGATGATGACAGCGCAGCTGAGTTGGGATTCTTGGACAAGTTTTCGCGTCATCTGGTACTGAGCGGTGAGTTTCTGCTGGGACCAGAGGAAAATTTTCGTCTCAGATTTTCTTACAGCAATCAGCGCCGTGCAGAGCTGAAAGTCGCACCCTTCAGAAACCTTGCAGGATTCTCTATGGGTCTAGGACTACGAGCTAATCGATTTATCATCGACTATGGAGCCGGCATCTATCATGTGGCCGGCACGGCCCATCACATATCTATCAGGACTAGTCTGGATAAATTTAGTAAAGACCGAGAGCTCTAGCATCTAGGTAGTGATATCTGAGATATGCGCTACATGGCGCCAGTGATCATTTTATTGCTTCCAGAAGAATTGTCTCAAGAAATTTCTACTTTCATAGCTCATCAACTAGATAGAGTCTATGCCACCTATGCACGTCACCAGAAAGCTGACTGTAAATGCACCTATATCTCAAGTGCATGATTCACTGATAGATATGGGTCAATGGAAGGACTGGTCACCATGGCTCATCATGGATCCCAGCGCCACCGTCAAGGTCAAGGATGATAAAAGCTACTACAGCTGGGAGGGCTCACGTGTAGGTAGTGGAGAGATGCGAATTAAAGACACCAACGGTACAGACCAGATCACCTATGATCTACAATTCTTATCACCATGGAAGTCTCAGGCAGATGTGGGTATGTACTTACATGAGGTAGAGGGCGGCACAGAAGTGAAATGGACGCTTGACAGCTCGCTCCCTTGGTTTCTCTTCTGGATGAAAAGTCAGATGGAAGGATATGTGGGTATGGACTACGAGCGTGGTCTTCAGCTACTGAAAGCACACTTAGAGACAGGTGAGATCCCTAGCAAGCTCGACTTTAAAGGTGTAGAGAGCTATAAGGGCGGCAAGTATATGGGTCGAAAGCGACAGGCTCCTATATCGGCCATGTCTGAGACGATGAAAAATGACTGGGAAGACTTGATGGCTCATGCCTATAAGATGCCCGAGGCACATCCTGAGAGGGCCTTTACGCTGATGAGCAAGTGGCAACCTCACAAGGATCTCATGGAATATACCATAGGCGTACCTGTGGATAGCGATAGCGCTCCTGATGGATATATGCTTGCAGAACTGCCAGATATGAAGGTATGGACTGTAGAGCATCATGGTCCCTACGAGTATCTAGGCAATGCATGGTCCGCAGGACATAGCGCCATGCGGTCTAAGGAATTTAGGTCAGCCAAGAAGCTGGTGCCTTTTGAGACATATGCAAATAGTCCTAAAGACACAGATCCCAAGGACTTGATCACGCGTGTGCACTTTCCTGTGCGCTAGGATCACGAAGCGAGAGGATATGAAAAAGGCCAGCGATTGATAGACGCTGGCCTGATAGCTTTATAGATCAGTCGGAGCAGATCTCATAGTTCCTACAGTCGTTTCAGATTCTTCGGTCTCGGTATTTCTGGCTTAGTGTAGTCTAAGGTAGTTGTCTGAGGGTTTCCATCTCGTAAGTATGATATCTGCACTTGCTCATTCCACTCCTGTCCAGCGAGGTGAGACTGTAGCTCACTGACAGAGTTGATGTCCACTTGATCATACGAGATGATGATATCGCCAGCTCTTAATCCCGCAGCTTGTGCGAGAGATCCTGGAGATACCTGGACGATTTCCACTCCAGTATCTTCGTGATTCTGTACGGTAGCTCCTAGTCTGGGGCGCATTCCCTCTGGGAAATTATGATCTTCTGAGTACCATGACATGCTACCATCCGAGGGCATATCTTGGAAAAAACGCTGTATATCAGGGAAATTTTCCTGTATATCCTGAAATCGTTTCATGATGTCATCATCATTAAAGAAACTGAAGAAGGATCCCTGGTCTCCCTGCTTGCCTTCTAGAATCGCCTCTGTAGTATGAGTCTTTCCATCACGAGCATACTTAATGGTGATGACATCATCGACGTCATGCTCATTGATGGCATGGACTACATCAGACGGCGTGGCACTGACTATGCCATCTACACTGATGAGGATGTCATCTACTTGCAGACCTGCCAGATCAGCAGGGCTGCCTGGTGCGACTGATTTTATCTGCGCTCCTTCATCATGATCTGTCATGGTCACGCCCAGGTAGGGTTTTAATTCACCTCCCCAGGGAAAATCCATACCGCTAGAGGGTGGGAAGATGAAGGTATTTCCCTCGTCATCCAAGTATTCTTGTATATCAAAACTACCTGGCATCTCTAGATCCAGATAGCGATTCATCTCATCAGCATCATCCCATTCCTTCTCCGTACGTTTCGTTTGTTTTTCGCCATTTTCATCGATGTATTCTTCGATGATGATGACTTTGCCTTTGCTCTGTGACTGAGCATCCATCGAGAGACCTGCAAACAGAAAAAGCAATGCCTTAAACAAGAAAAATTTTTTCATCGTGATTTGAAGAGTTTTAAGTGAAGAGTGTAATTTCTTAAATATACAAAGAAGTGGACTCGGGAGATCTCTAAGAAAGCGTTAAGCACTCGTTAAAAGTCACCGACTTTGGCTTGCTGCCAGACGTATAACTCACTTGACGAACTATAAAGGTCTCTACCTTCGTATCTACTACTGCATGAATCGCCGAGCCATCACCATCATCATAGCACTCATGACTGTATCTCTCCTAGGTACGGCTGTGGTCCAGTCCTTCTGGATACGCAAGAGTGTGCTAGATCTCGAGATGAGATTTGATGACAATGTGTACAAGGTGCTTCTCAATACGGCAGAGTATCTCGAACTCCAAGACAGAAAGCGCAATGAATCTACGCGCAAGAATCTCGTTCCCAGTTACAGCAAATACGGCATTACCCAGCGTGAGGCTGAGTTGCGAGGCTTGAGCGATACCCGAGGTGATTTACTTATTGGAGCACCAGAAGAGAAAATAGATATCCAGGCTCTCAGCGACTATGTGAAGAAGGAGATGGAAAGTGTAGGTATCACTGCCGAATATCACTATGCCGTGAAGAGTAAGCGTACGGATGCTTTCTTATTCATCGATGACTACTATGTGGTACAGGAGTCATCATCAGGAAATAGCAGTCCAGCATTTGAGGAGTCGCCAGATCAGCATGATTTTCATCAAAAAAGCAGCTACTCCCGCGATCTTTTCGGTACGGTAGGCAATCCTAGGGCGGAGATCATCATGTATTTTCCGCAGCGACGGCAATTTATCTGGAAGTCTGCTTTACCTTTTCTTTTACTGGTATTTCTGTTTTTGCTTCTGATACTCGCTTGCTTTGTCTACACGATCTGGGTGATTCTCAGACAGAAGAAAGTCTCAGAGATGAAGACTGACTTTATCAACAATATGACGCACGAGTTTAAGACTCCCATAGCGACGATCTCTCTGGCTACCGATAGCATCACATCACCCAAAGTCATAGCGGCACCTGACCGCATCCAGCGATTTGCTCAGATCATCAAGCAGGAAAATGCGCGCATGCTCAGCCAGGTAGAGAAAGTGCTGCAAATGGCCTTGGTGGACAAAAGCAACTTTGAGCTTAAGATTATCGAAGTAGACATACACGCCATCATAGAGCAAGCCGTGGAGCATACAAGACTCAAAGTAGAGCAACGAGGTGGTCTGATCCACATGGAGCTTAACGCTGAGCGCACTACCATACAGGGCGACCAGACGCATATAGGCAATATGATCTATAACCTCCTAGACAATGCCAATAAGTATACGCCACAGGAGCCGCGCATCACTGTAAGCACAGAGAATAAACCTGGCGGCGTGGTAGTGAGTGTAGCCGACAATGGCATAGGCCTCAGCTCAGAAGCTAAGAAATACATCTTTGATAAATTTTACCGAGTGCATACAGGAAATCTACATGATGTCAAGGGCTTTGGACTAGGACTGAGCTACGTCAAAAGCTTAATGACAGCACATCAAGGGCGTATCGAGGTTAAGAGTGAGTTAAATAAGGGCAGTAAGTTCAGCCTATTCTTTCCATATGAACAAAATCAGGCCTAATTTAGATTTTAACATTTAGACACCACCAAAACACAGGCCATGGAAAACAATAGAATACTCCTTGTAGAAGACGATCAGAACTTTGGAGACGTACTCCGCTCCTACCTCGAGATGAATGACTACGATGTGACCTTGGCTACTGATGGTATGATGGGTTATCAGAAGTTTAAGGAGAGCGAGTATGACCTCTGCATCTTTGATGTGATGATGCCTAAGAAGGACGGATTTACACTTGCTAAGGATGTCAGGGAGACCGATCAGGAGACGCCCATCATCTTCCTCACCGCCAAGAATCTCAAAGAGGATGTGGTAGAAGGTCTGCGCATAGGAGCTGATGACTACATCTCAAAGCCATTTAACAGTGAAGAGCTGCTACTACGAGTACAGAATATCCTCAAGCGCTCCCAGAAAGAAAAAGATCCGCGTGAGGATATCAAAGAATTTGTCATAGGAGATTATCATTTCAACTTTCCTCTCAGGATACTGACTCATCGCAAAGGAGATGAGCCCACTAAGGATAAGCTATCGCCTAAGGAAGCACAGCTGCTCCGATTGTTTTCTATGCACAAGAATGAAGTGCTGGAGCGATCTGTGGCACTCAAGAAGATCTGGGGTGAAGACAATTACTTCACGGCACGCAGCATGGACGTATTTGTCACTAAGCTGCGCAAGTATCTAGAGAAGGATGACCAGCTAGAGATCGTAAATATCCACGGCAATGGCTTCAGACTGGTAGATCGACGGGAGGTCGAGGACTAGTCGTTCAGATCAGCATTTTCAATTGGGCACTTCGCCGCTGGCCACGGCCACCATACGGTAAAGCGCTAGTCTGTACTGTCTGACTTGGCTTCTGCTGTGGGAGCAGAGCTAGGATCTCGTGAGCCTTCCACATGACCAGCGGCAGCCTCATGGGGCTTAGTGGGTTCGCCAAATGGTCGCTTGCCTATAAGTTCTTCTACATCAGACTTTACGATCACCTCGCGTTCTAGAAGCGCCTGCGCAAGTGTCTCGAGCTTATCTCGATTATCCTGCAGAAGCTTGATAGCTCGATGATACTGTGAGTCAACCAGCTTGCGCACTTCCTCATCTATCAGTGAAGCGGTAGCGTCGGAGTAGGGCTTCTGGAACTGATCTTGCTGCATGCCGTAAAATGACACATTGCCCACCTCATCATTCATGCCGTAGACAGCGATCATACTGTACGCCATCTTGGTCACTTGATCTAGGTCACTCTGAGCACCGGTAGATATCTTATCAAATATGATACGCTCAGCTGCACGCCCGCCAAAGGTCATGCACATACGATCAAGTAGCGCCTCTGTACGAGTGATGTACTCCTCCTTGGGTAAGTACTGTGCGTAGCCCAGCGTGCCTACTCCACGAGGTACTATAGTCACTTTTACAAGAGGACTTGCATGCTCTAGCATCCATCCACATACAGCATGACCAGCCTCATGGTAGGCGATGACCTTTTTCTCTTCGGGCGATATGAGTTTATTTTTCTTTTCTAGACCTCCGATGACCCGATCTAGAGCAAAGTTGAAGTCATCCATATCTATCGCACTCTTTTCCCTGCGGGCAGCGATAAGCGCAGCTTCATTACATATGTTGGCGATATCCGCTCCAGCAAATCCTGGTGTCATCTCAGCAAGGACCACAGCATTGATATCTGGCCCAGTCTTGATGTGCTTAAGGTGTACTTTGAATATGGCCTCGCGTCCTTGCAGGTCAGGAAGATCTATACCGATCTGTCGATCAAAGCGTCCTGGTCGCAGCAGAGCATTGTCGAGCACATCTGGTCTATTAGTGGCTGCCATGAGTATGACACCCTTGTCTGTAGAGAATCCGTCCATCTCCACCAGTAGCTGATTGAGTGTGTTTTCTCTCTCGTCATTACCTCCCTGGACATTGTTCTTACCGCGAGCGCGACCTATAGCATCTATCTCGTCGATAAAGATGATACAGGGTGCCTTCTCACGAGCTTGCTTGAAGAGATCACGCACCCGCGATGCTCCTACACCCACAAACATCTCCACAAAGTCACTCCCAGAGATAGAGAAGAATGGCACACCAGCCTCGCCTGCCACTGCTTTAGCAAGTAGCGTCTTACCCGTACCAGGAGGGCCTACAAGAAGGACTCCCTTGGGTATCTTGCCACCCAGAGCAGTATACTTCTGAGGATTCTTGAGGAAGTCTACCACTTCCATGACTTCTTCTTTAGCTTCATCCAGTCCAGCTACGTCCTGAAATGTCACGCTCACCTTAGTCTTAGCATCAAAGAGCGTCGCGCGGCTCTTGCCTATATTAAAGATCTGTGCTCCTGGTCCTCCGCCAGATCCACCTACACGACGCAGGATGAACATCCAGAGAAATACCAGAAGTAGCAGCGGTATTGCGATGGTGGTAAGGTGCGGCAGCCAGCTCGTCTGAGTCTTGTATTCTAGCTTGATCGGCGTACCGAGATTTTTATTGATGCCATCGAGTTTCTCAGCAAAGTTTTCTGATGGACCTATATTGAAGATGTAGTGCGGTCGCTCACCCGTGAGACCTGGCTGAGAAGCATCCTTATACTTGTCTTGCTTCTTTGCTTCGGGGGTGAGATAGACGTATCCGAGCTCCTTATTGACGATTTCGAGGCGCTCTATGGCACCATCTCTCGCCATTTGCTCAAATTGATTGAGAGTGATATTGTCCTTGCCGCTACTACTGGAGCTGACAAGCTGAAAAGCTAGTAGAGCGACGATGACCACTCCATAGATCCACCATCCACTGATGTTGAATTTTGGTTTATTATTTCCGCCACCTGGCGTAGTATTTTTATCCATGGTAGTTAGCTAGGGTGTAGTATTGATCTTATATAGAGTCGTACTCTGTAGTACTTGCGTCGGCCCAGAGCTGTTCTAGACCATAAAATTCTCTCACCTCTGGATAGAAGACATGCACCACGATGTCAAAGTAGTCGATCAGTATCCAGCTCGCTTCACGCTCTCCTTCTACATGTGTAGGATAGATACCATACTCGCGCTTGAGGCGTAGTTGTATATTGTCAGCGATTGACTTTACCTGTGTATGAGATCTGCCATTACAGATGATAAAGCTATCACAGGAGGCTTCCTCGAGCTCTGTCATATCTAGCTTTACGATCTGATCACCTTTGATCTCCTGTATACTATCTATGATGAGCTGCTCTATCTCAGAGTTTGCTAGTGTCTGCGGTCGTATGAGTGCATTGTTTCCTTCCAAATATCTGGTCGTATTCTTGAAATTCAAAGGTAGCTATATAACCATCTTTGTGCTTTGATGAACGCCCACCCTAGTCATAAAGTTTTCTACAGCCTTGATAGCGCCAGTAGTACGCAGGATCTACTGCGAGAGTATGTACAGTCTCAGCGACCAGATTTCATCATAGTCATTCGAGCTGAGCATCAGACTCGTGGTCGTGGGCAGGGGGATCGTAGTTGGCACTCATTTGGCCGAAAGGCCCTCCAGCAAAGCGCTTATTTCCCTGGACTACGGCACTCGACTCAGTCACCATTTATCATACATCTGCTGGTGAGCATCAGTCTCGTACGGGCTATCAAGCGACTTGTAGACTTGCCAGATCTCCGCATCAAGTGGCCTAATGATCTGTATCTCCAAGACAAGAAAGTCGCGGGTATCCTTCTGCACAATTCCATCAGAGATCATCATATCACTGATACGATCGTGGGTGTAGGTGTGAATCTGGCACCGAGTAAGCTGCCTGATGGTCTAGATAGAGCAGGATTTGTCACAGCAGGGCAGAGCCAGATGATAGATGTAGATCAATTATCCGCAGCGATCGTAAACGAACTCGAAGCTATGTTGTATGCTATAAGTCACGATACAGAGCACTTACAAGAGCAATACAACGAGTTATTATATAAACGTGGTGAGGAGCAAACATTTAGCTATGAGGGCAAGGACATCAATGCCACGGTCGTGAAAGTAGATGCCAAGGGACGACTGATACTGCATCATGACGATCAAGACAATCACTACCACTACGGACATATCACTTGGGATCTATGAAGCTAGCGCTACTATGTATAGGTGACGAGCTACTCAGCGGCTACACGGTAAATACTAATGCTCACTGGATAGGCAACTACCTCCAAGAGCTCGGTCTGGAGCTAGACGTCACGATCACGTGCAAGGACGAGGATCTGCATATCCTGCGCTGGCTAGATGAACTATCGTCAGACTATGATCTCGTCATCACCACAGGGGGTCTAGGCCCTACTAAGGATGATATCACTAAGTCTGCCATTGCCACATGGCTGGGTGTGGGACTGGTATGGGATCAAGCGACGTATGATAGGATCAGGGAGGCTTTCGCCCAAAGGGGGATCAGGCTCACAGAGGCTCATAAGGATCAGTGCCACTTCCCAGACGGAATGGATCTCGTACAGAATGATATGGGGACAGCTCCCGGTATGGTCGTAAGGCACGGAGATGCTACCGTCATCAGTCTACCAGGTGTACCCTATGAAATGAAGCATCTTCTCAAGGACAAGCTCTCTACCGTCCTGATAGATCATGTCGATGGGGCCACTACCACGCACACGTATATGACAGCGGGTATGGGAGAGACTTCCATCGCTGAGAAAATCGCGGATCTGGTGGACGCCTTACCAGCTCACTGTGCAATGGCATATCTGCCCTCCACGGGAAATGTGCGTGTGCAGCTCAAGAGCAGGAGAGAGCCTGACGAGCAGTATGATCAAGCCGTAAAGGACCTGCGCGAGCGCCTTGGACAGATTGTATTCAGCGAGTCGCACGAGAACATCGCTGCCGCCCTAGGTCGCATCTTAGTAGAGCGCGATCTCAAGTTGACACTATGTGAGAGCTGCACAGGAGGTTACATAGCGCACCAGATTACGAGCAACTCTGGCTCCAGCCGATACTATGACGGTTCATTTGTCAGCTATGCTAATGAGTTTAAATCTCGCGTCATAGGCGTCTCAGAGCAGACGCTGGTAGCTCACGGCGCTGTGAGTGAACAGGTAGTGAGAGAGATGGTAGCGGGTAGTCTTCAAGTCACGCAAGCTGATGTGGCGATTGCCGTATCTGGCATAGCTGGACCTACGGGTGGTACCGTGGAGAAGCCCGTGGGAACCTTCTGGGTGGCTTGGGGTAGTAAAGGAGATATCCATACTCGCAAGGTGCTGGTGCAGAGAGATCGCATGGTGAATATACGGTACATCAGTACCTTTGCGCTCAACGCACTTCGACTCTACGTAATCAACAAATCATCATGGCCAAAATAGATCTGATCATGCCCAAGATGGGCGAATCCATCATAGAAGCTACCATACTCAAATGGCTCAAAAAACCAGGAGATGCGGTAAGCGAGGATGAGACGATCCTGGAGATAGCCACTGATAAAGTAGACTCAGAAATACCCTCTCCTGTAGATGGTGTCCTAGGAGAAATCCTCTATGACGAAGATGCAGTAGTGGCTGTGGGCACTACCATAGCCTATATAGAGACAGACCAGGCAGCAGCTAGTGCTACGAGCAGTGACGCTCCAGCAGAAGCGAGTTCTCCAAGTCCTGTCAAGGCAGAGCCAGCACCAGCAGTCGCAGCAGCGGCCAGTTCTGCCGCACCCGTAAAGACCTCAAGTCCAGCAGCGAGTGAGGAAGCTCAGCCTCTGCCTAGCAATAGCGCCCTACAAGCTAATGGCTCACGCTTTTATAGCCCTCTCGTGCGTACTATAGCCCAGCAAGAAAACGTAAGTCTCCAAGAACTGGAGAGCATCCCTGGATCTGGACTGAACAATCGAGTCACCAAGGCAGATCTGATGGCGTATCTCAGCAGTCGCGGTACCAACTCTGCGCCAGCAACTGCATCAGCACCAGCGGCCTTCAAGCATGCTCAGTCCACCACACAGTCAGCGAAGACTGCAGCTGCGCCTGCAGCGATCTCCGCAGGTGCGGGCGAGGAAATCATAGAGATGGATCGTATGCGTAAGCTGATCGCAGATCATATGGTGGACAGCAAGCGCACCTCACCTCACGTGACTAGCATGGTGGAGGCAGATGTAACTCACCTCGTCCAGTGGAGAAATAGCAACAAAAACGAATACCTCAAAAAATACGGAGAGAAACTCACGTTTACACCTTTGCTGATGGAGGCGGTGATACAAGCGATCAAGGACTTCCCTATGATCAATATCTCCATGCGTGATGGTAAGATCATCAAGAAAAACTATATCAATCTAGGTATGGCTACGGCGCTACCGAGTGGAAACCTCATCGTGCCAGTCATCAAGAATGCCGATCACCTCAATCTCCACGGTCTGGCTCATGCTGTGAATGATCTAGCATCCAGGGCTAGGGCTAACAAGCTCAAGCCAGAGGACATACAAGGCGGTACATATACAGTGACTAATGTGGGCACATTTGGCAATGTGATGGGCACTCCCATCATCAATCAGCCACAGGTAGCCATACTTGCGATGGGTGCCATCAGGAAGCGTCCTGCGGTGCTAGAGACCGAGGAGGGAGATGTGATCGCTATCAGGCATATGATGTTTCTCAGCCACTCCTATGATCATCGCGTGGTAGATGGATTCCTTGGTGGAAGCTTTGTGCGTAGGGTGGCCGATTATCTAGAGCAATTTGATCCTCAACGACAGATATGATCTACAGGCTGCTGGGAATCGCCTGCTTGATGAGCTGTTTCCTGAGCGGTCTATCAGCACAGAAGTTGCAAGATGCTGAGGAGGCACTAGCAGAAGGTGATCCTGAGACGGCTCTGAGCATCATCCATCAGCTCAGATCTAGTGAGAAAACTCTACTGCTGCACGCAGAGTGTAGACTCGCACTTCATCAGCCATCTGTGGCTGCAGCACTGTTATCTCAGCTCGAGGAGCAGTCTGGTAGGTATCACTATTTGCTTGGACAATCACTACATCAGCGGCATGAATTTTCCAGTGCTGTAGCGAGCTACAAGAAATATATCAGCGCTAGCAAGCTCGATGAAGAAGACTATCAGCAAGTCGTACAGCAAATCACTCGTTGCTTATCTGCCATCAATCTACAACTTGCACGTCGAGATGGCTATCACATAGTCCGTCCCGGCGATAGCTTCAATTCTTCAGCGGATGACGTAGCCCTCCTACACGTGCCAGGTACACCAGATATGCTTTACTTCTCCAGCAATAGATACGGACTGGAGACGGGTATGGAGTTCTTTCTGGGTATGGCAGATACCTATGATGTGCTGGCAATGACGGCAGTGAGGCGCGTATGGTCTGGCCCTGCCAAGCTGGATAAGTCAGTGAATAGTCCTCTCGCAGAGTATGTACTTGCTGTCAGAGATGACGAGCTCCTACTGGAGAGAAGAAGCTATGAGTCTTCAGATGTATTCCTGACTACGGATCGCACAGGTCGGAGTATAGAAGCGTCAAGGCAAGAAATGGATCTGCCATATGATCCCGCTCAGGGAGACACCGATTTACACTTTGTAGATGAGGACGAGATCATCTTCAGCTCTAAGAGACGAGGTGGCAAGGGTGGATATGATCTGTACTATTCTGTGCTGGGTGCGGAGGGATGGAGCCCAGCTGTCAACCTTGGTGCGACCGTGAATAGTCCCTATGATGAGCGCTATGCCTCCACAGATGGTGATGGCTTATACTTCTCCTCTGATCGTACGTCAGGTCCAGGTGGCATGGATATTTATCATGCGCAGAGAGATGAGCAAACCGGTAACTGGCTCGCTCCTGTGGTAATGCCGCTACCGATCAATAGCGCCTCAGATGACATCTTTTACAAGCCTGCAGGCCAGCACTTTCACGCCAGCGTCTCTAGCAACAGACCAGGCGGTGCTGGTGGCTATGATCTGTATCTCATCTATGATAATGAGAAAAGCTATATGTCTAGTCCCGCAGTTCAGACTGATAGTCTCTCAGCAGAAGACCTAGTACTACAATCTATGATGGCCGAGCCATCTCAAGTGGCTCCCACTGAGAAGCACGAGGATGAGGTCGATGACTTAGCTACCACAGCCGCCACGCGGAATGATTCAACTACCGATCCACGGGAAAATGATGAGCCTGTCCTAGATGCCGATAAGGAAAGGGCCGAAAATACAGTGAAGCCTTCATCATCAGTAAATGATCAAGCAGGAGATGCTATTCCGAGTCCTAGGCCTGAAGCTAAGGATGAGATCGCAGCAAACTCAGACATCAAGCAATCATCTGTGGAGATGTCTACGGATATGCCCTCTGCCTCTGCGCCTGAGAAAAAGGAGTATTATGTAGCGCCACTGTACTATCGCTCTCTGAAAGACCTTGCTAATCTAGAGAACTCCACCGTAGTGACTGAGCTGATAGCTTATATGCAGCATGACTCCTTGGCGGAAGTGACGTTAGAGGCATTTGCCCGAAAGGGCCTAGATCCAGAAACTGATCTGTACTTCAGCACTAGACCTGCCATCAGGATAGCTACACAGCTTACATCAGCTGGTATAGCAGAAGAGAGAGTGCACGTGGCGGGATATGGTTCGGCGTATCCTGCAATGGGGTATGAGCAGCCTACCATAGATCTAGAAAAGCATGCTCAGATGGTTAATAGTCATGTCATGATACGCATCAGTCATGCAGAGGTGTCTGATGGTCCTGTATATTATGTCCGTGCAGTGGATGTGCCAGCGCTGACGGTGCCGAGCAGCTACGACATCCTGCAAGAGGATAATTCATCACTTCACTATCGAGTGAGATTTGCCACGACCACGGGGCTCTATAAGGATGCGATCCTCCAGACCGCCCGTGATCTGGTAATCACAGTGGAGGGCAAAGAATATCACTATCACACGGGCATCTATACGACTTACCAAGACGCAGAAGTAAAAGCACGAGCGCTGAGACAACAAGGCTACTCGGATGCCGTGGTCATAGGATTCTATGGCGGTGCAGAGCTCAGCGAATCTCGAGCCAATAAAATAAGTAAGCAATACCCAGAGCTTGACGACTATGTCCGTCGGCGATATTGATGGAGCTGGTCTAGAAAGTGCTTTTCCTCAGGAGTCAATGAGGCAATCTCTGCGCTATAATCACGCCGAGTAGTGCTGGTAGAGCTGAGTGCTAGAGGAGGGCGGATGCGTAGCCATGAGCATAGATCAGCTATGATTCCCTGAGGATCAGCGCATAGATCATCATAGTGGCAGCTGTACAGACACGATGGACTGATATCATATCTGATTTTTTGCCAGCGCATCTCATAGTCTGTCATGATCTGACGTATATGAGATCTGAGACATGGCAGATCATATGGGGTGATGGCTGTCATGGCTAGTACACGATCATAGAGTCTACATGTGCTGAGATATACTTCCTGCCAGTCTCTAGCGATATAGATGTATCTAGCTGAGGGATCTCGCTCAAGGAGTAGAGGGATACGCAGTAGGTTTGCTGGATTTTTACTTAAGAAGGTGGTGCCGGGACGTCGTATCTGTGCTTTGATCATCTGAGTCTGCATGCAGTGATACCAAGCTTCTTGCGCTGTGAGCTCTGATTCCTCTATCCAGTATGGTAGCAGCTTGGAAGGGTGGTAGTGACACCGATAGATTCCACGGCCTGTGCTGTGAAGCAGTGCCATCTCATCCTCCTGCGGTAGATCGAGGTGCATCTGCATATCATCCATAGGACGCGTGGATGGCATGAGCTTCTGGATCACGGCTCGCAGCGGATGGCGCACCAGACAAGCATCTGGCGAAAACCCTTGCCAGTAGTCCATATAGCTGACATCGGATGACTGACTCAGAGCATAGTGAAGCCAGGTAGTCCCTGAGCGCCAGTGTCCCAGGATATACACGCGCTGTTGGGCTGGTGCTACGGATGCTTCTAGGCTAAGCATTGTCATCTTTTCTCTATGGATCAGTGGGGCTGAGATGCGCGAGCAGAGCGATGTAAGATGTCTCTGGAGCGTGTGCTTAGTCACTGCTCCTCTTGGATATAAGATCGCTGATGAGACCTTTGGCGACGCAGCGAAGCAAGGCAGTACGAGCGGTCTAGCCTTGCTCATCAGCTCAGCGGTATGAGTTCTGTGAGTGCATCTGGTAGAGAGCTGTGTACTAAGAAGTATCCTCCTCCACCAGCTCCGCAGAGCTTCATCCTGTAGCGCCCTGAGCGCAGCCCAGCTTTCCATATAGCCTGCACGTGCTCGGGAATCATCTCTGGAAACAGCTGGAGTTGCCACTGAGAAAACAGCGCCCAGTCGTCCGCCGATGAGGTGCCACTCAGGATGGACTCTTCTAGTGCTCGCAGGCAAGGCAGATAGTCATGATCATAGAGCTGGCGCCAGGATGGATCAGAGCACTTACGTGCAAATGCGCCCACCAGATCAGCAGATGATCGCTCGATATGACTAGGCCATAGGTAGATATCATGGAGCTGATCCAGCTGACCTGAATATACTTGCCCATCAGGTAAAAACTGCAGTAGGGCATCTGTATAGCTTACCAGTGGATCTACTCCAGAGCTGGTACCGTGATAGACGGATTCTAGGATCTGGAGTTCCTTTCGTATGATCTGAAGGTCGTCAGCTTCCTCGGCATAGACGTCATAGAGTGCAGCGCAGAGTGCTCCAGAGCTACCCATGCCCTGGCCTACAGGAATGGAAGAGTCTACATGCCATCCAGATTGGATATCGGTATAGATGCGCTCGTCCAGTATGCCCGTGGCAAGTAGATCTGTGAGTCTTGAGCGGAGAAGAGACCCAAAGACTCTTTGCGAATCTGTATCCTGAGACCATCGAGCGCTGAATTGACGAAATGGCATAGCAATAGCTCTATCGTCCAGTAGCACACTGTATTCACCAAGTAAGATCACCTTGGCTGGATAGGATCTCTCGGAGAGCATCTACGTAGCTATGCTCTGCAAGATGAGTGATGCCACCGTCTCTGGCTCTTCCTCGGTGAGAAAATGTGAGGTATCTTCTAGCACGTGTGTCCTGTCTGCAGGTACAGAAAAGTGCTCCTGTATAAGTGGCACTTGCTCATCGGCCAGCAAAAATCCATCTGTCTTACCCCATATGATGGACATATGTACATCATTGCCTGTCACTCGCTCACGGAAGTGCTGGGCGCTCAGCTCCATCTGATCTAGGTGCGTAAAAAAGTATCTGATAGGAGCGTCACTCCCTGGATGGATACTGTGCCAGTATCCGCGCTTTTCGTGACGCGTCATCTTGTGCTTATCAGTACCTGATCTCAAGGTAGAATTGACCATCATCTTACCAAAGATGCGAGAGTCGTATAGCTCCCCTAGGATCTTGGAGAAGAGGGAGTCTTTTTTCGGTCTTATCGGTGGATTGAAGCCCTCGGCATACATGATCGTATTGAGCAAGACCATATGCTGTAAGTCAGTGAGTGTCTCTAAGACAAAATTGTATGACCATGGTCCACCTGCATCGTGTACCACCAGGTCATAGTGGTCTATCTGCAGATGTCGTTTCAGCTCCAGCAATCTCTGGGAGTGCATCACGGGACTATAGCTGCTCAGGATATCAGGCTTATCACTCTTGCCAAATCCCAGCATGTCTGGTACGATCACTCGATGACCCGCCTGTGTGAGATGCGGAATGATGAGTCGATAGAGCCATGAATTGGTCGGTATACCGTGGATCAGAAAGATCGGATGCCCTTCTCCCATATCCAGATAGGCCAGTGTTCCTGTACTGCTTTCATACTCCTTGAGCTGTGCCCAGTGGGCTTCGATATCTGCAGGTCTATAAATCATATCATCAAATGTAGGAATCTCGATGATAGGTAGATATTGTCCTACACAGTAGGATAAGAGGGGCTCTATCAGGAATTCTGCATATCCAGAGTCATGTCTGAACCATCCTATCGGCAGTGTACTTTTATAGACGTGGAGAATCTTGAGCTCATCAGGAGCGAATATGAGGGAGATGAACGTATAGCGGAGTTGTGCTCTCATCTAGAAGTCATAGACAGTGCTAAGATCCGACTGGATGGTGTAGCAGGGGCGAGCTATGCCATGACCGTACTCTCTGTAGCTCAGAATCTCCGAGGCATACATGTACTCATAGAAGACGATAAAGAATCTGCCGCTTATCTCTACAATACTTTGCAGAGCCTAGGCAATCCTCATCAGGTCCTGTTTCTCCCAGACTCGATGAAGCGAGCAGGCAGATATGATCAGATTGACAATCACAATATACAGCTGCGCACAGAGACGCTCAGTCATATCATAGATTTACCCAGAGCTGCGATCATCCTAGTGTCTTATCCTGAGGCAGTGATGGAGAGATTTATCGATCCTCGATCAATCCAAGAAGAAAAGATCAAGATTACTCAAGGGGAAGGACTCGATACGGATACCATGTTTGAGGTGCTGATGGACCTGGGATTTGAGAGGGTGGATTTTGTGTATGAGCCAGGTCAGTTCAGTGTGCGAGGTGGGATCATCGATATATTCAGTCATGGAAACGAGTGGCCCTATCGCTTAGAGCTCTTTGATGATGAGGTAGAGAGCATCAGAGAATTTGAGCCGCTGTCTCAGCTATCCAGACGCACGCTGAGCTATGTCTCTATCATACCCAATGTCAAGCACATCAAAAAAGATAATGATCAGATTCATCTACTCACAGCCCTGCCTGAGAGTAGTCTCATCTGGCTCCATCATGAGGAGCTGCTGCTTGCAACCATGGATAAGACAGGACCTCTCATAGATAAGGCCAAAAGTGATATACCAGAGAATGAGGCTGGATCAGAGCTAGAGGTGCTGCGTGACCTAGAATACATCTCCAGTGATATCTTGCTGGACGGCTTAGCTCAGCGCAGTGTAGTAAGTCATGGCAGCTTAGAGAATCTCAGTGAGACGCACCGGGTAGATATGGGAATCAAGCCTCACAGCAGCTTCAATAAAAATCTCAAGCTGCTCATCCAAGAAATGGAGGAGCATCAAAAATCTGGGATAAGAAATTATCTCTTCACAGAAAATGCTCGACAGGTAGAGCGCTTTCACAGGATATTTCATGATCTCAATGCTGAGGTCAAGTTTGAGCCAGTCATGAAAAGTGTGCATGCTGGATATATAGACGAAGGTCGAGGTATAGCTGTGTATACTGATCACCAGATATTTAACCGATTCCATAAGTATCAGCTACGCCGAGGATATACCAAGGATCAGGCGATGCAGGTGAAAATGCTCCGTGAATTGAAGCCAGGTGATTTTGTCACACATATAGATCACGGTATCGGCAAATACAGCGGACTTGAGAAAATAGATATCGGCGGAAAGACACAGGAGAGCGTAAGACTTCTTTATAAAAACAATGATTTGCTCTATGTGAGTATTAATAGTCTGCACAAGATTTCTAAGTACACGGGTAAGGATGGGACACCACCCGCTATGAATAAGCTCGGCGGGGATGCGTGGAAAGCACTCAAAAGAAAGACCAAGCGGAAGGTCAAGGATATCGCTAAGGAGCTTATAGAACTATATGCCAAACGTAAAGCCGCAGAGGGCTTTGCTCACAGGCCTGATGGATATTTACAAAATGAACTGGAAGCCTCCTTTATCTATGAGGACACCCCTGACCAGTACACGACCACCCAAGCGGTCAAAGAAGATATGATGAAGCCTCACCCTATGGATCGACTGATCTGTGGTGATGTAGGATTTGGAAAAACAGAAATTGCTGTGCGCGCAGCTTTTAAAGCAGTAGTCAGCGGCAAGCAAGTAGCGGTACTGGTCCCGACCACCATATTAGCCTTGCAGCACCAAAAAACTTTCGAAAATAGACTAGGGGAATTTGGTACACGAATAGATTATCTCAATCGCTTCCGTACATCGGCTGAGAAAAAGGCTATTTATGAAAAGCTCAAGTCGGGCGAAGTAGATATTGTCATAGGTACGCATGCACTGCTCAACAAAGCAGTTGAATTCAAAGATCTGGGTCTTCTCGTAATCGATGAAGAGCAAAAATTTGGCGTAGCCGCCAAGGATAAATTAAAGCGCCTCAAGGTGAATGTCGATACACTTACCCTTACGGCTACTCCTATACCTAGGACTTTACAATTTAGCCTCATGAGTGCACGCGACTTATCTATCATCAAGACTGCACCGCCCAACCGTCAGCCCATACATACGGAGCGACGCGTGTTTAATGATGAGCTGATTCGGGATTCGATTTATTATGAGTTTGCCAGAGGTGGACAGGTGTTCTTTGTACACAATCGCGTAAAAACATTGCCAGATATAGCAGCCATGGTCAAGCGCATATGTCCTGATGTCACGGTAGCAGTCGCCCATGGGCAGATGGATGTAAAGAAGCTTGAGGAAACTCTCGTAGGATTTATCGAAGGGAAATACGATGTGCTCGTCAGTACAAATATCATAGAGACCGGACTGGACATATCCAATGCTAATACGATCATCATCAACAACGCTCACCAGTACGGACTCAGCGATTTGCACCAGCTCAGAGGAAGGGTAGGGCGCAGTAATAGAAAAGCATTTTGCTATTTATTCAGTCCGCCATTGTCCGTATTGACCCCAGAGGCTCGTAAGCGTATACAGACTATTGAGGATTTTAGCGATCTAGGGAGTGGTTTCCATATTGCGATGAAAGATCTGGATATCCGTGGTGCTGGAAATCTCCTAGGAGGAGAGCAAAGTGGATTTATCAGCGACATAGGATTTGAGACGTATCAGAAGATTCTGGATGAGGCCATTCAGGAATTGAAAGATACAGAGTTTAAAGATTTATTTGATAAGAATGAAGTCGATCGCGAGTATGTCCATGATGTGGATATAGAGGCTGATGTAGAGATGCTCATACCTGATGAGTACGTGAATATCATACAAGAGCGCTTGCTACTGTACTCAGAGTTGGATCACTTAGAGTCAGAGGAGGAGCTTGCGGCTTTCGCCAAAAACCTACAGGATAGATTTGGTCCTATACCTGAAGAGACCTTACAGTTATTCGATGGATTGCGACTGCGATGGAAATGTAAAAAGATTGGCTTTGAAAGATTAATTTTAAAGAAAGGCGTCCTCAAAGGGTTTTTTCTTCGCAATTCTCAGTCTTCTTTTTATGAAAGCAAGTATTTTCAGTCCCTGATGAAAGAAGTTGCTACAGATACTGACAAAAAGTGGACATTGAAACAAACACCACGCTTTTTATCTCTTAGCAGAGCGGGCGTGAAAGATATTACAGAGGCGCTATCACTATTGAGTGAACTGCACGCCTCTGCACAAGGCATCCCAGTATCTGAGCTTAAAACTGAAGCCCTATGATGAGCATCTTTCAAAATGAACAAATCTACCCTGAGGGACTTCCTGCTGCTCATGAGCTAGACTATGAGAGCCTTGATCCAAAGCACCTGACTCAGATACGGTTAGGATTTATGCTATTCCTTGTTGTGATCTTGGTGGGATTGCTTGTCTTTCTCGCTACTAGTGGAAAGTTATTTTCCATAAGGTATCTGGCTGGAGGACTTGCCTCGTGGTTGGTCATCGGCATCTTACTGCTACTGGTGTGGGCTAGGCTCGTATATAAGCGGAGATCGTTTGCAGTGAGACGACACGACATTAGCTTCAGATCAGGAGTGCTCATCACTCGTCTGATCACCATACCGTTTCACCGTATACAGCATTGTGATATAAGCAGGAGCTTGACGGATCAGTTCTTTGATCTCAGTAAGCTCAATATCTATACAGCGGGAGGATCATCTAGCGATATTACGATTCCAGGATTATCTATGGAGTCAGCTGATAAGCTCAAGACGTATATACTGACTACAGGAGTCGATGAGGAAGAATAGACGATGCCAATAGAGAATTGGAACATACCGCAGCGTCAGCATTGGTCAGCGATACTGGTCATGATATCTGGTTTTGCAAAAGGCCTCCTACGTCAGTTCTGGGTATTTATTCCTTTGATGTTATTTGGTAGAGATGGCATACGTACAGAGCTGGCTTTCTTATTGCTTTTTTTATTTTTTGGTAGCTTTTCTCTTATTCTATCTATCATCGGATATTATAGATTTTATTTTTCGATAGAGAATGGAGAATTTAGGATAAGAAAAGGCGTACTGAAAAAAGTGGATATCAATCTTCCCATAGAGAGAATTCAGTCTGTCAACTTTCAGCAAGGACCCATACATCAGCTTCTTGGTGTCGTGGGTGTAGAGATCGATTCTGCTGGTGCCAAGGGTAAGGAGTTTGAGATTTCAGCTTTAGATAAGGCGAGTGCTGAGGCACTTAAAAGGGCCCTACTAGAGGAGCGAACTGAGATACTTGCAACACAAGGTGACATATCCGACACAGAATCTCCCGTGAAGGAGGAGGAGAGAGAGCTTCTCTTTAAGCATTCTATGTGGGATCTATTTAAGATCGGTGTGAGTCAAAATCATCTGCGTACTGCGGGAATATTACTTGCCTTTGTAGTGGGTCTCTATGAGAATATTGCGAGTATGCTCTTTGATGATTTTTTTGATGGTGTGGAGAAAGTGCTTGGTATAGAAGTAGAAAATATTTGGATGACAATCCTCGTGATAGTGCCACTTTTTTTAATTGCGTCATTCATCATTACGCTATTCAGGACTATATTAAGTGAATTTAATTTACGGTTTTGGATGAGTCCAAGAGGATTTACATTGCAAGGTGGACTTATCAATAGGAAGCAGACAGTGGCACTGCTCAAGAAAATACAGACGGTGCGATGGTCGGCTAATCCCATACAGCGGGCTATGGGCTTTTCATCCCTGAGACTCAATCAAGCGGCGAGCTCAGAGGTAGCTACTAGGAAGAGTACGAGAATCGCCGGCGTCTATGAGCATCAGCTTGATAGTATCCTAGAGCATACATATGGCGCACTGCTGGATGATGAAGTGATGAGCGCTAAGCCTGATCGCCGTTTGATATATAGGCGATTTTTATTTTTGGGTGTACTGCCAAGTATTGCAGCTACAGTATATTCGTTATTTTCAGGGAATTATCAGTATCTGGCACTGCCGGCCATGTTGCCACTTATCTTTTGGGTACAAGTGCAGTGGTGGCGGCGATTTCGCTATGATGTGAGTAAAGAGATATTACAAGTATATCGTGGATTTATAACACATTCTGCTACTGTACTAGAACTTTACAAAGTCCAGGCAGTCCAGATTTCGCAGACGCCTTATCAGCGCCGCACAGATCTTGCTAGTGTGCAGATATATTCTGCTAGCGGAAATGTGACACTACCCTATATCGCATTGAGCGAGGCACGACGAGTGCACGACACATTGCTATATAGGGCTGAAATAAGTGAAGACCCATGGATGTAATTTGTTGCTTCAAAATGTCACAGCTCTATACATATGAGTATTTCACACTTTAGAGATACATTAGAAGTACAGGAGCTCATGGAGCGCTACCGGAAGGTACGTGCACGCACGGTAGAGCTGTGCAAGCCACTAGGTATTGAGGATTACGTGCCGCAGCCGCGTTTCTTTGCTAGCCCTCCCAAGTGGCATCTGGCACATACCAGTTGGTTTTTTGAGGCAATGGTATTAAAGCCGTTCGCAGAGAAGTATAATGAGTACCACGAGCAGTTTTCTTATTTATTTAATAGCTACTACAAGACTGTAGGTGATAGAGCTGTCAGGGAGGAGCGAGGTGCGATGACGAGACCATCTGTACAGGAAGTCATGAATTATCGTGCGCATGTAGACAGTGCCATGGAGGAATATATTACTAGCGACAGTGCGCAGGACATGCTGCTCCTACTCGAGCTCGGAACGCATCATGAGCAGCAGCATCAGGAATTACTCATCACTGATCTAAAACATACATTTTCTCTCAATCCCATATTTCCTGTATATCGAGCAGATTCAAATCATATTATTGATCATAATGATGCCGTAGGTTGGCTGTCGATGTCTGAGGGAATCTATGAGATAGGCCATAATTCATCTGGCTTTTGCTTTGACAATGAACTCGGTCGCCACAAAGTTTACTTGCACGCGTATGAAATTTCTAAGTCATACGTGACCAATGGAGAATATATCGAATTTATAAAGGCTGGTGGATACAGTGATTTCTCTTTCTGGCTTGATGAGGGATATGAGTGGATCAGCAAGGAAAATATTGATCGCCCACTTTATTGGTATTGCATAGACGGCAAATGGCATTATTATACATTGGCTGGTCTCAAGCCAGTAGATCCTGAGGCGATCCTCGCTCATGTAAGCTACTATGAAGCACAGGCCTATGCTACATGGCGAGGGATGCGCTTGCCTACAGAGCAAGAGTGGGAGGCCGCAAGCGATCAACTTCACTACGGTAAGCGATGGGAGTGGACAGGAAGCGCCTACTTACCTTATCCAGGATTTAAAATCGCCGAAGGTGCCGCTGGAGAATACAACGGTAAGTTTATGATCAATACTATGGTGCTCCGCGGTGGATCTGTAGCTACTCCTAGCAAGCACTGCAGGCCTACCTATCGCAATTTCTTCCATCCTCATCACAGATGGCAATATACTGGCATACGATTAGCAAAGTGAAGATATGAGTGACCTGTGTAGAGATGTAGAGATTGGATTATCGAGCACGCCTAAGCGACTTTCGTCAAAATACTTCTATGATGAAATAGGTGACAAGATATTTCAGCAAATCATGAAGATGCCAGAGTATTATCTGACGGACGCAGAAGCTGGAATATTTAGTGTTCATGCTGAGGTAATAGTAGGTAGCTGGGATATGGATACACACCGACCCTTTGATCTGGTAGAGCTGGGTGCAGGTGATGGTAGTAAGACTAAAATTCTACTGCGAGAGGTGTTGGCATCGTCGTACCATGTGCGATATGTACCCATAGACATATCACACAATGCTCTGGACGGTCTCAAAAAATCTCTCGCATCGGAGCTACCAGATTTACAGGTCGCTCCATTACAAGGAGAGTATTTTTCTGTGCTATCAAGTCTGAGCAGCAGTGACCGCCCTAAAGTAGTCTTGTTTCTAGGATCTAATTTGGGAAATATGAACGATGACGAGGCGAGTTCATTTATGAACCAACTAGGAGAGAATCTCAGACCTGGTGATAAGGTGCTTCTTGGTCTAGATCAGATTAAGCCCAAGGGAGTCGTCTTACCAGCATACAATGATCCAGCTGGTATCACAGCTTCTTTTAATCTTAATCTGCTGAGACGAATTAATCGGGAACTAGATGCAGATTTTGACTTGGATCAGTTCGCTCACCGAGCGACATATACAGAGGAGGAAGGAATAGCACGATCTTATCTCGAGAGTCTGGTTAATCAGTCAGTCCGGATAGCGGTGCTGGATCGTGTTTTTCATTTCGCAAAGGGTGAGCGTATCCATGTAGAGATATCTAGAAAATACAACGATAAAGTGCTTGAAAACGTGATCTCTACTTCATCGCTAGTGATCCGTGATAAATTTGTAGACAGCAAATCTTACTTCGCTGATTACCTACTCGTCAAGGAATGAAAGATTTATTTCATCTAGATCCTACTATTACATATTTAAATCATGGAGCCTTCGGCGCATGTCCCAAGGAGGTGGTCAAGGTATATCAAGATTATCAGCTATCGCTTGAGCGCAACCCCACGGGCTGGATTACTGGTCAAGGAAGAGAAGCACTGGACAAATCCAGAAAATCACTAGCTAATTTCTTGTCTTGTGATCACCGCGATCTCGTCTTTGTGCCCAATCCTACAGCGGCCATGAATGCAGTCATGAAAAGCATAAATCTCCAAAAAGGTGATGAAGTGCTGACTACTAATCAGGAATATGGAGCTCTAGACATAGCATGGGACTATCATTGCCATAGCGCTCAGGCGAAAGTCGTACGATCAACAATAGAGCTTCCCATCTATAGTGCCGATAAGCTTCTCGATCAATTTTGGTCGGGATTGACTGATCGTACGCGAGTCATATTTATTTCTCATATGACCAGTGCCACGGCTCTGGTCATGCCCGTGGCTGATATATGTAGACGTGCTCGTGAGCTGGGCATACTATGTATCGTGGATGGTGCGCATGTGCCAGGCCATCTGGATTTAGATCTGTCCACATTAGATCCAGATATCTATATAGGGGCTAATCACAAGTGGCTCCTATCTCCCAAGGGTAATTCTTTTCTTTATGTAAGGACTGACTTACAGGATCAGATAGATCCGCTTGCGATTTCCTGGGGCTATCAACCACTGCTCCATGGACGTGAAAGATTTCAATCGTATCATCAATATCAGGGTACAGTGGATTTCAGCGCGTATTTATGCATGGATGCGTGTATTGAATTTAGACGCAAGTATGGCTGGGAGCAGCGTACTGAAGAATGCCGCTCCATACTGCGCAAGTATGCTCCAAGATTTGCCGAAGTGCTAGGCAGCAAGTTGCTCGCTCCCCAGACAGATGAATGGACAGGACAGATGGCTAGTTTCTATAATCCTGCGGTAGATATGCTGAAGCTCAAGGAAAACTTGGAACGTAATCACGGAATCGTGCTCGCCGTCAATCGCCTACACGATGATGAGTATATCAGGATCAGTTATCAACCGTATAATCAGGAGGCAGAGCTCGATCATCTGCTGGATGGCATACGAGAAATATTGCGCTAGTAAATCGCGGTGAATTGATTAAGATTACTATCAACATGTCCATTGACTAGTAATAGATGCTGCGAGCAATCGAGTGAATTATAAGTAGCTCAAACCATCCTTAGCGAGCCAGCTTTTCTTGAGCGAATATCAGAATATGATATATTATCCTGATTGCACATGAAGTGCTTTAGCTTATCAGAATGACTTTTTTGGAATGGTGCTGATATTCCGATGTGATAAAGTGCTACGTCTATGTATTGACTCAACTGATGTAGCCCATCATCAATCTGCTTGCAAAAAACCAAGCACCACCTCCATCAGGTCCTCATGCAACTCCAGCTCTGGATCTGAGTAAGTAGCGACATTAGCAGTCATATCTGCGGGAGCAGGTTTAAGAATGTGATTCATGCCTTCTATGTGAGTCACCTGGGCACTTGGCAGAGCGGCTGCTAGTGTGTCCGCATCTGCACTCTTCACTTGTATATCCGTGCTGCCTTGGACGATCAGCACAGGCTGAGAGACTTTGCTGAGTTCTGCTGCAGGGTCATACTGAAACCAAGAGATCATATAAGGTTGCACGCTAGGACGAAATATACTCATCAGCATAGGCGGCACATTACGTACTGTATGACCCTCCGCCAGTGAATCTAATAGAAGCTTGGCTGGTTCCGCAATCATGGAAGGCTGTCCAGCGAGCTGGATACGTAAGGTCTGATCGGCTGGTGTACCCGCACCTGCAAGTAAGATCAGGCGATCTACTTCTGGCTTTTGCGCAGCAATAGTCGCTATGAGCGCACCTTCACTATGACCTGCCACCGTAAGGGAAGAGTATGCACCATCCGCTACAAGCATATCGATCCATGCTTTCACATCATCTACATAGTGATCAAATCTCATATCGATTTCATCTGGCGCTGCACTGACACTGGCAGCTACTCCACGCTTGTCAAATCTTACGCTGGCTATGCCAGCAGCATGTAATTGCTCTGCGAGCATACGCAAGCTATTATTACTCATCATGGGATTATTGCCATCGCGGTCAGTAGGGCCCGATCCAGAGATGAGCAATACCATCTGTGGCTTCTCCACATTAGCCGGCTTCAATAATGTACCGTATATATCTCCTGTAGATGTGGACAGAGTAATATCTGTGCCATGGGGCTGTGCTGTAAGTGATACAGATAGGAGCAGTGCGAGTAAAAGAATAATATTTCTCATTTTTTATATGTTGGTAATCGATTATCAATAAGTATCATACGTGCTATCTCGTTCGCTTCATCATGTACATTATCGGCCAATCCAGTTAAATGACCTACGCATCTTCCCGAGATTGTACTTCGTGTGATGACTCATAGAAAAAGTTGGATTTTTCTCACCTAGTGCACACTACATATTACCGCTTTGTAGACCGATAAAAAACTGAGCTCCTTATGTCTCGCAGAATCAAAAAGCTCTACGAGATCCGCCCAATTCCCTATGCACAATCTTGTATGCCCATACTCAACAAGTGGAGTGTCAAGGACATGTCCATAGGCGATAACCACCCCTACTTCTTCAATCCAGGACTTCTCTCCAGAAACTCATCATAGAGCCTTATCTGCCGACTATCGATCGGTACTTGCCAGCCGCGGATCCAGAGATACTTGACCTGTGTAGCAGTCTCCATGGGGTCGCCGTCTGTGACATATAGATTAGCTAATTTTCCGACTTCTATACTACCAATCTGATCGTCCAGTCCAAAAATCTTGGCAGGATTAATTGTCACGGCCTTCATGGCTTCCTCCTTTCCCATGCCGTACGCCGCAGCAAATCCCGCGTGGTAAGGAAGATTACGTACATTTTCTTCTTCTTGTGTCTTGATAGCCACGAGCACACCAGCTTGTGCGAGCTTACCCGCATTAGCATAGGGGGCATCATAGCGATCGTAGTCGCGGTAGGTATTACTGAGCACAGGACCTACTATGACGGGAACACCCGCCGCATGGATCTTATCTGCTACGCGCCAGCCTTCGGCGACACCGCTCAGTACGGCATTGGGTATGCGAGCAGTCTCGAGCCACTCTAGGGCTTTGATGATTTCTTTTTCGCGATCTACCTCGATGAGCAGTGCGGTCTCGCCTTTGATCACGCGGAGAAGGGCATCCATCTCGGGATTATATGCTAGCTGATCGCGCTGGCCTGCGCTGTCGAGCTTGGCATATTGTCTAGCACGCTTCCAGGTCTCGTCAAATTCTTTGAGCTTTTTCTCATCGTCGCTTTTGATCTTGTCTTCTTTTCTGCGATCCCATGAGCCAAACTTCCCCGTCCGTGGAAAATTCATCACCACCGCATCATAGCCTGCGGCCATCTGATCAGGTGTGTAGCCATGTAGATGTATGAGCGATGCCGTACCTGGATAGGCGCCACCTGTAGGTACCACCAGTACAGATGTCACGCCAGATACACGATTGACGGGTATGAGTACCGAGTTGGGATTGACAGCCGTGAGTGCCCGCATGTGCGGCGTGAAATTTCCAATTTCGTTTCTGTCTACGGTGAGTGCCACGGATCCTACCTCTTTCATGCCCAGTCCCGTGCCGCTGTCGATCATGCCAGGGTAGACTGAGTGCCCTGCGCACTCTACGACTTGACAGTCTGAGGGCGTCTGACGATCCTCATGGATGGCAGCTATCTTACCATCACGGATGATGAGTGTACCGCCTTTTATGACACCACTGGTGATCGTATGTATGTCGACATCCACCAGCGCAAATGCACCAGGCGTAGCCTTAGCTTCCTGCGCGGAGAGATGTCCTATACTCAGCGCAGCTACAAGTAATAATATATATCTGTACATGGTCTAGTGCTTGTGATCAGTGAATAAGAATAGGCCTAGCTCTTCTACGCCCTGCATGCAGCGGTGATCGCTGTGCTCATGCTCTCGGTAGCCATCCTCGAAGCTGGTCTCAGGATTGATCCGGAGGCGCATGTCAGCGGGATCTGCGGCTCTGTCAAACACCACGCGCCCCTCCACTACCGTATACTCGGGGATGGCATAGATGCTCAGCGGATGTGCCGAAAAGATAGCGACATCGCCGTCTTTTCCCACTTCAAGAGTGCCCACGCGATCATCTATCCCTAGCTGAATGGCAGGATTGATGGTGATCATCTCTAGCGCCTGCTGATCAGTGAGGCCGCCGTACTTCTGCGTCTTGGCCGCTTCATGATAGAGGTGGCGGATGAGCTCGCGGCTGTCAGAGTTAATAGATGTGACCACACCATTCTGAGCAAGGATCGCAGCATTGTAAGCCGTGCTATAGTACACTTCAAATTTGTAGGCCCACCAGTCAGAGAATACACTCGCGTAAGCGCCAAATTCCGCCAGCTCGGGTGCTACTTTAAAGCCTTCATTCACGTGCTGAAAGCAGATTTTCTCGATCCCGTAGTCCTTACAGACATCCATCAGCATGAGGATCTCGTCCGCTCTATAACTGTGGCAATGGATCATCACCTCGCCGCTCAGGATATCTGCCAGCGTCTGGAGACGCAGATCATAGGCAGGCGCTGGACCCGTCTTGACCTTCTGATTATTGTAAGCCTTCCATTTGGCCGCATAGGCCCTTCCCGCTGCAAAACTCTCCCTGAATACCTGCTCCATACCCATACGCGTGGCTGGCTGAATACGACTGCCCATACCATGTACGCGCATAGGATTTTCTCCCAGGGCAAACTTGATCGTCCGTATCGCACCCTCCATACGGTAGCGCTCAGGATCCACCTCGCCGTACCTGTGCTTGATCGTCTCGCACTGTCCACCGATCGCATTAGCCGAGCCGTGCATAGCGTGAGAGGTAGTGACACCACCCGCCAGAGCATGATAGAGCCCCACCTCGTAGGGATTGATTGCATCACCAGTATAGACCTCGGCCGTCACAGGATTAGTCGCTTCATTGACCGCATCGATTCCCAGGTGACTGTGCGCATCTATGATCCCTGGCATCACATATTTTCCCGAGGCATCTATGACACGCATTTTGCCGGAAGGCACCTTGATACCCTTCCCGATCTTGGAAATCTTACCATCGCGGATGAGCACGTCCGTATCCTCGAGTACCTCGTCTGTCATGGTGATGACCGTGGCCCCTGTGATGAGCAGATTATCCTCGTAGAGCTGTGCATGGAGGGGGCTTTCGCCCAAATGTGCCAGTGCCACAGTGAGCACCAGCGTGTATAGTATATTCTTCATTATTCTGGTTTTTTCTGTCCCGAAAAGGGAAATTCTCCAAATTGACCCGCCGCTACCGTGCCAGTAAATACGTCGCCATCAATCGTGACGGTGATCGACATGGGCATAGCAAATCCCTCTTGCTCCATCGTAAAGCCGATGGTGAGTTCATCATCTTCTAGTCCTACGCTTTCTAGCTCTGTGGTCTCGCCGTCCTGGTCAGATACCATAGTACCACTGAGTGTTCCATCATTGTCCACGATGGTGAGTACGCCAGTTATCGATTCGCCAGGTACCTCTGCTGTGTAGTTCCATGATCCCACCACAGAGGACACATCGCCCTCGACTTTGGCATCGTTTTTCTTAGCCTTGTTGTACTCATACATGGTACCCTCTACAAATACATATCGCACCTTGGACTTCTCGGCAAATACTGGCTGATCGCTGATCAGCAGATTGGCCATCATGCCTGTGCGCAGGCTTCCCGTGACGTCCGCTACGTCCAGCATCTGAGCTGGTGCTGAGGTAAGAGCGGTCAGCGCTTCGGCTTCGCTGAGGCCTGCGGAGACCATCTTTCTGATATTTTTCATGAGATCTGCGACCTTGGCCTCTCCCTGCGAAAAACCATAGGACTTACCAGCATGGGCAAGCGTATCTGCCTGATTGAGATACATCGCGTAGCTTTTCATCTGGCGCTCATGATGCATTTTCATCTCTTCTGTGAGCTCTTTGTCCTTCTTTTCGGCAGGCTCCTTGGGTAGATCGAGACTGAGTAGAAATGGCTGGTCTAGCAGACCCATGATGTCCCATGACTCTGTCACATCCGTCATCACCAGGGGAAACCCGAGCTCCTCCTGCAGCTTGGCCACACGCCGTGCCGCCAGTGCGTCACCCGTAGCAAAGTAGACATCCTGCGTACCATTGATCACAGGGTAAAGTGCCGTAAAGCTCGGTGCATAGCTAGGTCGGTCTACGGACTTGTCGCTAGCGTAAAGTTTTTCGTGCTCGTGAGCAAGCTCGGCTCCGCGATAGAGATCGCGCCACTTGGCCATCACACCGATGACGGTAGACGGATACATACGGCCGCTGCCTTGGAGCGTGCTGTAGAGCGAGTGCTTTTCTCTGAGGACCTGAGCGGCGATGGGCAGCTCGTCCTTGCCTTCAGGATTGGATCCTAGCAGGATCACCGCTCCCTGTCCCGGAAATGACTTGCCGTGAGGTACCGTGTGGGCCACTGTAAATCCCTGCTTGCGCAGACCTTCTATATCGCTGCTCTTAGCGGAAAGCTGATCAGCTGCTGAGATCTCAGGTGTGATGCCGGCTTGAGCGTCTGTAGGTGTGCCGGGCCGGCTAGGCCGATCGGGCTTATCGTCCTTGGGCATAGGGATGGCCGCATGGGACGCTCCCAGGATGAATCCAGGATAGACATACATGCTATCTGCTTCTATGACCTCCGCAGCGAGCGGGATAGTGAAGTTGCCGATTTGCTTGACTTTACCATCGGCGATCCACAGATTCACATCCTGCCGCACATCTGTGGGCGTGACGTATACGGTGGCACCAGTGATGACATACTCATCACTGAGCGGGATGGCACTGTCCCAGCGATCTTGTGCCTGCAGTGATAGCAAGCTGCAGAGACAGATAGAGAGATATAGGAGTTGCTTCATAGCAGGTGTATTTCTTGGGGGCTAAATGTAGGGATTATTGCAGTGGTGAAGCACGAACTAGACCGTATGAGATCGACTATGTCAATTGCACCCTCATGAAGTGAAGTCAGGCTCTCTTAGCTTCTGGTCGCGCAAGATAGTATGACTGCCCATAAATGTAAGTCCAGAGGTGCCTATGGCAAGGTGAAGCTCGAGTACGATCTGCTGGATTATCGTCAAGGACCTAATTTTTTGCCAAATGATGATTTCTAGTCTAATGGAAAGACCCACACATGGAGTAGGCACTCATAGATTGTAACACGTCCTATAGGCTTTCTCTTTATGCTATCATATGATAGCATCATGAGTTCCACATACTACGTCGGCACACCCAAGATCATCAGTCTAGCCACCAGCATAGGGAAGTTGCTAGGCAAGATAAATGCTGTCCATCTGCGTAAGCCTAGTGCTACCCTAGGCAGATCCAATCGTATCCTGTCTATTCAATCTTCGCTATGGATAGAGGGGAATCCGCTTACGGAACTACAAGTGTCCGATATCATTAATGATAAGAGGGTTCTCGGTACGGAGCGTGACATACGAGAAGTCAAAAATGCTATTTCTGTATATGATCATCTGCAGAAGTTAACTTATGACAGCATGAGTTCCTATTTATCAGCCCACAAGATATTAATGCAGGGTCTGGTTGAGTCAGCTGGCACTTTTCGTACGCAGAGTGTTGGCGTCTTCCAAGGCGAACAGAATACTCACCTTGCCCCACCTGCATGGAATGTCGAAAATCTGATGAAGCAGTTGTTTGACTATCTTAAAACCGCAGAGGACAATCTGCTCATTAAGAGTTGCGTATTTCACTACGAGATGGAGTTTATACATCCTTTTATGGATGGTAATGGACGCATGGGTCGTCTCTGGCAGACAGTAGTGCTGATGCAGGAAAATCCCATATTTGAGTATTTACCTATCGAGCATGAGATCAAGATAGAGCAGCAGTATTATTATAATGCACTATCACAGTCTGATAAAGCAGGACATTGCACAGCTTTTGTGAAGTACATGCTAGAGCGTATAGAACTCAGTTTACAGAAATTAGTGCCTTCTCAGCGCGTCATAGTGAGTGATGTAGAGCGGATCAACTACTTTACAGAGCATCATCTCACAGACAATTTTGCTCGTAGAGATTATTTAGATATGTTTAAGGATATTTCATCTGCTACGGCTTCGCGAGATATGAGGAAGGGAGTAGAAATAGGAGCGTGGAAAAAGCAAGGCGACAACAGAAATGCTAGATACGTTATAATCCGTAGGCCCTAAGGTGTACACCTACATAGTTCATATGCCATTGTAGATAACCACATGCCCCATAGCCCAATGATTGATTGAGCGTCTATCTAGCCGCAAGTTAAGATCTTCAGTCAGGAAGACATATGCCTCGACGCAATAAAAAACCCCACATCCCGAGAGGATGTGGGGCAACATAACTTAGGCGCTAAGTAGTGCTGCACGATACAGTAGTCCTCAACTGGTCTCGATAGTTATCGGAGCAGGAAGTATATGATGCTGAGAGAAGTAATGAGTGCACCTGACAAGCAAATGATCAAAACCTTTTGCATGGTTTTTTTGCGTGTTTCATGAGTGTAAAAAAGAAGGCTGATGACACCCATAGACATCAGCATAACTATACTGATTGATCTAAGAACATCATTATCTTGTATGATTCCTGCTGTCAGAAAAGCGCCAGCTATAGCAGGGATCACGTATTTCAGCCATACGGGTAGCTCGCGCCAGTTGTTAACTTTTTTCAT
>JAHDBH010000009.1:10935-24769 GCA_020630495.1 Saprospiraceae bacterium | reverse complement strand
ACCAAACGAAGTCCATCGCTGCCCATAATACTGATCGACATGTGATACGCCACCAGCACCAGAGGGCGTGAATTGCCTCTTATAAAATGCGGTAAGAACTAACTGTGAAGAATCTTTATCTTGTAGTACATAGGCAATCTCGGCTCGCAATTTTCCGCTGATAGGTTTATCAAGTTCTGTCCCTTGCTCGATAAATCTTACGAACGCTTGATCAAGAATATCACCCTCAATAATCGTGTTCGTAGAAAGCCTGCCGTAGCTCACACTAGGACCCAAACCGATAAGGACTCTGTCTATGCGATAGGAAAAGATACCACCCATCTCCACTTGTAAAGATGTGAAGGCATTGGAGATTTTTGGTTGGACAGATGGCGATAGGCCTAGCAAAAAAGCGTCCTTGTATTTCTTAAAGGTAAAGCCTACAAAAGGTCTTATCACAAGCGAGGAGGCTCTGCTTTCTATCCAGTAACCACCTTCCAATGAAAAGCCAGGAGAATGCTCGTAATTATCCACCACAGGAATACCGCCAGTCTCACCAAAGTTGAGTACGTTCTTCTCTACGCCTGCCATGACGGAAAGTTGGGCGCGTAGAGGTATGCTCGTGCACAGTAGTGATAGGAGGAAGAAAAATAGGGTTTTAGTCATGAGTTGTTTGATATAATAATGCTCGTTTATCTCATCATATTGCAAGAGTTTGCTGTAGGATAAACCTGTCAGATGATGCCAACGGATGGTTTTGCCGAGCTGCAGAAGATGAAAGTATAAATTTATAATTGACAAACGAAGGGCACCTGGCATCGTCTGCATCAGTCAGGTCGCCCGCGAACCATCTTACGGCACAATAGCAGTCTTAGAGGATCTTTTGGTAACCTCTGGGACCTGATAGAGCCTGGTGAGAGGAACGGAAGTGTGGTGGGTACGTGCAATACCGTTTATGGATTTAGGTAGCACATTATTTATCTTTCCTACATTCGCAACACATGCTCCGCTCGTCCTCCATACCACCCCGCCTCCTACCTCTCATCCTCGCAGTAGTCATAGCAGCATGCTACGCCCAGACTCTGACACTTGACTTTGCTCTGGATGATAGCATCGTCATCACTGAGAATGTACATGTGAAGAAAGGAGTTGCTGGACTAGGAAAGATATTTACTCGGGACAGTTTTCATGGTTTCTTTCAGCGCGAGCAGAGCTATGTGGCAGGTGGTAGGTATCGGCCGTTGTCGATAGCCACATTTGCGCTGCAGTATGCTGTGCATGGTGAAAAGACCTGGCCCTATCATCTGATCAATGTGCTTCTCTATGTGCTGCTATGCCTCGTGCTATATCAAGTGCTGCGAGAGATAGGTCGCGGCACGGGTGCCGCGGAGCTTTGGAGCCTGTCGGCTGTGCTGATATATGGTTTGCATCCCACACACGTGGAGGCAGTAGCTAATTGCAAGGGGCGAGATGAAATCTTATGTTTTCTATTGGCGGCGCTTGCATGGCGAGGAGCACAGCGATTCTGGACATCAGGTAGCAAAGCGGCGCTCGCTGGTGCGAGCATCTTTCTCCTGCTCAGCGCGCTGAGTAAAGAGCATGCAGTAGCTATGCTTGCAATTATTCCACTGAGTATATATGTCACAAGCAGTGGTATCAAGCTTCATGCCTCTAAGAAAAAATGGTTGATGCTGACAGCAGCGCTGATCATCCCTATCGTAATATTTCTAGTTATCAGACACCTTGTCATAGGAGGCGGCGCAGGTCAGAGCACACCCGTGATGGAACTGATGAATAATCCCATGATTCGACTCAGCAATGGTGCCTACATTCCGTACACGAGTGCTGAGCGATGGATCACTATCGCGTGGTCACAGTGGGAATATCTGCGTCTGCTCTTGGCGCCGTATCAATTGACCCACGATTACTATCCGCGATATCTACCCGTGCCAGACGGCTGGGACTTAAGAGCAGTTGCATCAGTCTGTTTGCATATTGCGATGCTTGTCCTTGCCATAGTGGGATGTTACAAGAAACGACTTTGGGGACTTGGCCTCGCTATTTATTTCTTGAGCGTAATTATTTATAGCAATATATTTTTCTCCATTGGCACTTTACTTTCTGAACGCTTTTTATTTGTGCCCTCGCTGGGATTTGCGATCATAGTCGTGTGCATAGGCGGGCTATTTTCCAAGCGTTGGCCACGCAGCCGACCGATTTTATTCATTGGATTAGCGGTGATGCTGCTTTCCTATGTCATCAAGGTCAATCAGCGCATACCTGCATGGAAGGATAATTTCGCGCTTTTCAGCACAGATATACGCGCATCCAGCAGCAGCGCCAAAGCGCACAATTCGCTCGGTGGTGTACTCATAGATCGTGCAGTGGAGATGGGCACGGACCTGCCAGAGAGCCAAGCAATGCTCCGAGAGGCAACCACGCATCTGCGTGAGGCGCTGCGCATCCATCCCGCTTACCGCAGTCCAGCGTATTTACTAGGAAATGCTCATTGCCATCTCCGCGAGTACGGTCTGAGCATCAAGTACTACGATCAGGTGCGACGCATGGATCCTGACTACGTCCAAGCCGAAAAAAATCTCGTCATCTGCGCCCGAGAAGCAGCCGAATACTACGGAAAAGATCAGGGCCGCCCAGCCGAGGGACTCACGTACTTACAGCAGGCTCTCGCCGTACAGCCAGATGATCCAGAGACGATCAGACTTTTGGGAGTCACCTATGGAGTGATGGGCCAGACCCGACAGGCAATTGTCTATATGAAGAAATCTACCGAACTTCAACCCCAGAACGCCTACAACTTTCGCAATCTTGGGACCGCCTATCATAGCATAGGCCAGTTAGATAGCGCTCAGGCAATGTATGCCCGAGCAGAAGAGTTACAACCTGGAATTCTCAATACTAAAAATTGAATCACGTGAGATTCTCACTACTCCTCGTCTGTACACTTATCATCAGTAGCCTCCGCGCTCAGGACCTCAGCACCATGCACTGGGCGGACAGTGTGCTGCAGCGCATGAGTCTGGAGGAGCGAGTGGGTCAGCTATTCATGGAGCGAGCTTACAGCAAGGACGCTCTCAAGGATCGCCTTCTTGCGCTAGATCAGATCAAAAAATATCATATCGGTGGCCTTTGCTTCTTCCAGGGAGATCCAGCGACGCAGGCAGAGTGGATCCGCGACTATCAGCGAGAATCAGAGGTGCCGCTCATGGTAGCTATCGACGCCGAGTGGGGACTAGGCATGAGATTCAAGGAGTCGACCTTCAGCTTTCCTAAGCAGATGACTATCGGCGCTGTGAAGGATGACGAATTGGTCTACGAGATGGGCGCCGAGATAGCGCGTCACTGTAAGGCTATCGGCGTACAGGTCAACTTCGCACCCGTCATCGACATCAATAATAATCCCGCTAATCCTGTGATCCACTACCGCTCATTTGGCGAAGACCGGATCAATGTAAGCCTCAAGGGATACCAGTATATGCTCGGCCTGGAGAGCGAGGGCGTCCTGGGCTGTGCCAAGCACTTTCCTGGACACGGCGACACAGATACTGATAGTCACTACGCCCTACCGCAGATCAATCATGATGCAGCGAGACTGGATAGTCTGGAGTTGTTTCCTTTTAGGGTCCTTTCGGACAAAGACGTGGGCAGTATCATGGTCGCTCATCTCAATATTCCCGCTCTAGATAGCACGCCTGGCATCCCCAGCACACTGTCCAAAGCCATCGTGGGAGATATACTCCGCGATGAGATGGACTATGACGGACTCGTATTTACTGATGCGATGGATATGAAAGGCGTCAGCGATCACTATGATGCCGGGACCGCGGCCGTGATGGCCTTCAAAGCAGGAAATGATATCATCCTGCTACCAGATGATCTAGGCAAAGCCCACGGCGCCATCATGGCAGCACTCAAGTCAGGTGAGATCACTACGCAGGAGCTCAATGCTCGTGTATACCGCATCCTGCAGTACAAAAAGAAATATCCCTATCAGCCAGCTGCGCTCACCACAGATAGTACGCTGATGGACAAGCTCCACACGCCGCGCGCGCACCAGATCAAGAGCGATATCTATGAGTCTGCCATCACACTCCTGCGCAATGATGATCGCATGGTACCAGTCCGCGATCTGAGCAGGCAAAGATTTGCCAGTATCAGTATAGGAGCGACTAAGGAAACAGATTTCCAGCAGATCCTGCGCAAGTACAAGGAGATGCCAGTCTATCAAGCACCATATAGTGCGAGCAGTGGCTCATTGAAGCTTTTGGGCGAAAGCCTCCAAGAAACGGACGTCGTCATCGTAGGTCTGCATGAGATGAGCTACTCGATCAAGAAAAAGTTCTCACTCACACCTGCCATCACGGATTTTTTACAGCAGCTGAGCAAGGATAAGAAAGTCATCCTGACGGTATTTGGTACACCTTATGCGATGCAGTATCTGCCAGGTATGCAGACGGTGCTCATGTGCTATGAGGATGATCCTATCATGGAGAGCCTCGTCGCACAGGCGATCATGGGCGCTATCCCTATAGAAGGTGTGCTGCCAGTGACAGCAAGTGACGAATATCCAGTGGGTACAGGTATCTCAACTCGGCCACTGGGTCGACTCGGATATGGTAGTGTGGAGTCCGTCGGTCTACATCCAGATACCATGGCGCAGATCAGCGATATCGTAGCAGAACTCATAGCGGATAAGGCAGCCCCAGGCTGTCAGGTACTCGTGGCCAAGGACGGTAAGATCGTATGGAATCAGAGCTATGGACATCATACTTACTCGGCTAAGCAGGCAGTGACGGATACGGATCTGTATGACCTGGCGAGCATCACCAAGGTCGCAGCAAGTACCATCAGTGCCATGCGTCTCTACGATGATGGCAAGCTGTCTCTCGATGAGCCCGTAAGTAGCTATACTACGCGGCTGCAACAGCGAGACAAGCGAGAGTTACATCTCCGCGATGTGATGGCACATCATGCGGGATTGCCAGCATGGATTCCCTTCTACAAGCGGACCATGACGGAGGATAAGGAGCCCAAGCTCAAGCCTGAGTGGTATCGTGGTCAAGCGGACTCGCGATATTCTGTAGAGGTCACGGACCGCCTGTATATGTCTGCGGAGTATCAGGACAGCATGTGGCATAGAATAGACGAAGCTGAGATCAAGCGCGCTGGTAGGTATCGCTACAGCGATCTGGGATATTACATCTTGGGTGAGTCGGTGAAGACACTGTCTGGTAGTGCGCTAGATCAGTATGCGGCCACGACATTTTATGAGCCGCTAGGGATGGATCATACGCTCTTCAATCCTCTCCGCAGATATAGCCGTCGCAAGATCGTACCCAGCGAAGAAGACACCTACTTCCGCCGGAGCAAGATCCATGGTCATGTGCACGATATGGGAGCAGCTATGATGGGTGGAGTGGCTGGCCATGCTGGACTGTTTTCTACGGCATCGGATCTAGCGATTCTCATGCAGATGATGCTCAATGGAGGCATCTATGGCGGTCGACAGTACCTGGATGAGACGACCATTGCGCAGTTTACCCAGAGATATCCTCGCAGCACGCGCCGAGGCATAGGATGGGATATGAAGGAAATGGATGACAATCGCACGATCAATATGGCTGCCGAGTGCTCACCTAGCACATATGGTCACCTGGGATTTACTGGGACGGCTGTGTGGGTAGATCCTGAGTATCAGATCATCTACATCTTCCTATCCAATAGGACCTACCCGACCATGGAGAATAAAATCCTCTATAAGAATGATTACCGCCCTCGCATCCAGTCTGTGATCTATCGCGCCATGGGTCGAGGCACAGACACCGCTCATCCATGAATCTTTCCAGACTCTTTGCGCGGCGATATCTGCAAGGCAAAAAATCGACTAATGCCATCAACGTCATCACCTGGATCACCATCACAGGTGTAGCGCTTGGCACTGCGGCGCTGATTACTATACTGAGCATATTCAATGGATTTGGAGATCTGGTAGGCAATTTATTTAATGCATTTAATCCAGATGTGAAGGTGACAGCCCTGATGGGCAAAGGTTTCCAAGTAGAAGACTCGGTGATCGATGAGATACTGCTCATAGATGGCGTACGACAAGTGTCACGGACCATGGAAGAAAAGGCGCTCCTGGAGTATCGTGACGTGCAGGATGTAGGTACCATAAAAGGCGTGGACGACTACTTCCGCGAGGTCACGTCTATAGACTCGACCATACGCGAAGGTTACTACGACGTCAACGCGGCTGGAGCACCTAAGGCCGTTGCCGGAGCAGGACTAGCAAGACGCCTGAGGATCAATGTCGGAGACTACTTCACTCCACTCAAGGTCTACATGCCCAAAAAGACCTCAGCCCTGAGCCTAGAAAAATCCTTCGTCTCTCGTAGTCTCCAGCCCACAGGTGTCTTTTCCTTTCAGCAGGAGTATGATCAGCAGTATATCATCGCTCCACTAGCATTTGTCCAGGATCTTACCTCGCGTGATGACATAGGCGCTCTAGAAGTATCAGTCCGTGATCGGGATCAGTTGCCCGAGATTACAGCTGCACTGCGGGAGATCGTAAGTGATGATCTACGCATAGAGGATCGCTATGAGCAGGATGCAGAGTTTCTCCGTCTCATGAAAATAGAGAAGTGGATGGGCTTTGCCATCACGTCTCTCACTCTGGTCATCTTGGCATTTACGATTGTAGGTGCTCTCTGGATGATAGTGCTAGACAAGCGTCAGGACATAGCCATCATGAAGAGCATGGGTAGTTCGCGCAGCGTCATCTTCCGTATTTTCTTTTCTACAGGTCTGTTGATCTCTGTGACAGGCATAGTGATAGGATTGGTACTGGCATTGGCATTCTACATATTGCAGAAGCAGTTTGGTATCATCACCATTCCTCCTGGATTTATCGTCGATAGTTATCCTATAGAGATGTATGCGCTAGATGTGATCTTGGTGATCATCACAGTGCTAGGTATAGGTGCACTAGCCAGTTATCTACCAGCACATAAGGCATCGCAGATGGAGACTATTGTGCGTATTGATTGACTTGGGGAGGGCTTCCTTGTGCTCGCTTTCAAGAAGCAAAATGGCCTAATTTTGCGTCATGGAAGATTGGCAGATAGATTTTGAGTGGCTGCGGGTGAGACATCTTGTCAAGGAGCGCTTTAGCCATCAAGAACTTCCAGAGCTGGATTCGATTCTTTTTCTACTGGGAATGCAAGAGCTGGGGCAGATTCGCGACCAGTGGACCAAGGAAGAAAAGCAAGACCTGATGCACATCGCAGTCTGCCGATTATTTGAGGAAGAAGGGTACTATGAGTTTGTGGGATTTGATGGCGATGGGTGGCCGCACTTTGATCAACGCATGAATATCACCATTGGCGGCCCAGACGCACAAGAGAAGGCCATCAAGATCCGCGTGATCCAGTACTTTCAAGAAGAACTAAGCAACAGCAATTAATGAACATGAAACGAATTATTCCCCTTACTATGATCGCACTACTCGTCATCGTGATGAGCTCGTGCGCACCAGAAGACAAGACTATGAAAGCAGTAATAAGTACTTCCTTTGGCGACATGACCGTGGAGCTCTATGATGAGACACCTCAGCACAGAGACAACTTTGTGAAGCTGGTGGAAGACGGATTCTATGATGGACTCCTATTTCACCGCATCATACCCAATTTCATGGTGCAGGGTGGAGATCCTAAGAGCAAGGATGCTGCTCAGGGTGCCCGCCTAGGATCTGGTGGTCCTGGCTATACGATTCCTGCCGAGATACAAGATACCCTACTCCATGTGCGCGGAGCACTATCTGCCGCGCGCCAGCCTGATAGTGTAAATCCTATGCGTGCATCATCTGGCAGTCAATTCTATGTAGTCACTGGCACACCGCATACACCGCAGACAATGCAGGGTGCGATGGCACGTACAGGCAGACAATATACTGAAGATCAATTACAGCAGTACTATGATAAAGGCGGATATCCTTATCTAGATGGAGACTACACTGTATTTGGCAGAGTCATAGGAGGTCTAGATGTGCTGGACAAGATCCAGGCCGTCGAGACTGATAAGCTTGACAGACCCCTTGAGGATGTCAAGATGACTATCACCATGAAATAAGACAGATGAGATTACACACAAGACTTCTATACATAGCCTTACCGCTTATTACTCTGACCGCATGCAGTGGACCACGAGCAGCTTTCCAGTTGCCAGATGAGCCAGCACGCGCAGGAGAGTGGGTCACTATGACTAATCAGACCAAGGATGCCGAGACATACCTCTGGAACTTTGGTGATGGCAACACGAGCACAGAGGCCAATCCACGCCATCGCTACTGGTCATCTGGTAGGTATGAGGTGTCTCTGCTGACCACGGCGGCAGGTAAGTCATCTACTAAGAAGATGGACATCCAGATCTTGCCTCCTGCAGAGTGCCTTGTGGTCGTAGAGACTGATATGGGCGATATGATCATCAGATTGCATGATGAGACTCCAGCACACAGGGACAACTTTCTGAAGCTGGCCGAGGAGGGATACTACGACGGACTCCTCTTTCACCGCGTCATACCCAACTTCATGATACAGGGCGGGGATCCGCGGAGCAAAGGTGCCTCATCAGGTGAGGCGCTAGGTCGCGGTGGTCCAGGATATACCGTGCCAGCTGAGATAAGATCCCAGTACGTGCACACCAAAGGCGCTCTTGCTGCTGCCCGTACATCTGACGCTAGCAATCCCGAGCGTGCGTCAAGTGGTAGTCAGTTTTACATTGTAGATGGGAAGGAAGTCACCGCTAAGAATCTAGAGCTGCTACAAGATAGCCGAGGTATCAGCTACTCCGAGGAGCAGATGGAGCGCTACCTGGAGCTTGGTGGTACACCTCATCTGGACGGTCAGTACACGGTGTACGGCCAGGTCATAGAAGGCCTAGATGTCATAGATAAGATAGCTCAGGTAAAGACCAATCGTCGAGATCGCCCAGAAGAGGACGTAGCGATGAAGGTGACTGTGATTAAGTAAGCTTGCCTGATGATGGCAAAGTCACGCGCTTAGCCACGGTCAATAGGTAAACGTCTTCAGATAATTGTAGATCGAGCGCCAGTTCATCCATAGGAGCAGAGCTATCGCTATGATAGCGAATAGTACGATGCGCTTGGTGTTTTTGACGGTGCGCTGGTACTTTTCTCTACGGTTAGTATATCGTTTTCGTCCGCTGTAGCTCATCTAATAATCTGATTTACGTTCCCAGTAGTTTTGGTCTTCTGCCTCTTCTAGGAGTGTGAGATAGTTGCCGTATCGCAGTTCGCTGATCCTTCCAGATTCCACTCTCTGTACCACTTCGCATCCGGGTTCGCTACGGTGTAGGCAGTTGTTGTATTTGCACTCATCAGACGCTATGAACAGCTCTCTGAAATTGTGCGCTATATCCTGCGGCTCCAGATTATTAAAGCTAAGTGTCTTGATACCAGGCGTATCTATGATACTACCGCCCTCCGCCAGATGATACATCTCAGCGAATGTGGTAGTGTGCTGGCCTTTGCCTGTGTAGTCTGACAGCTTCTTGGTGCTGAGATCTAGTGTCGAGTCAATGGCATTGACGAGACTACTCTTGCCTACGCCTGACTGACCACTGATGAGGGTGACCTTGTCCCTGAGCATCTCACGCAGCGGCTCTATGTGAAGTCTCTCTGTAGCAGAGCTCATGATGACCGTATATCCCAGATCAGTATAGATTTCTCTGAGGAAATCATAGACGCGCATATCATCCTCTGTGTAGAGATCACATTTATTAAATACGATGATGACAGGAATATCTCGCGGCTCCGTCATGAGGAGAAATCTATCTATGAAGCCTTGCTTTAGTTTGGGCTGTACTAGTGTGATAATCAAGAGAGCTTGATCTACATTGCTGGCGAGTAAGTGGAGCTGGTGTTTTTTTCTGGGAGATTGCCTGGCGACGTAGTTTTTGCGCGGCATGATCTGGGTGATGCTGTAGGTAGTATCAGAGGCATCTGCCGATATAGCGACGATGTCTCCTACTGCCACAGGATTAGTCAGTGGTACTCCGTCTAGTCTGAATTTTCCTTGGATGCGGCAATCGAGGACCGTACCATCTGCTACGCGTACTTTATACCAGCTACCGGTAGATCGTATGACGAGGCCCTGAGTGATCATGATAGGGCACGCTCTTGAGTATGGATGACCAGGTCTACGAGTGCCTGTGGATTATCTTCGATCAGAGATCCGACTACGCAGACATTAGCACCTGCATCATATCTAGCTATGATCTCCTCTACAGTCCTCAGACCACCGCCTGTGATAATGGGCACGGAGACATTTGCGCGACAGCGCTCTATCATATCCACGGGTACAGGATGGTGTGCTCCACTCCCTGCTTCTAAGTAGATAGACTGTAGTCCTAGCATCTCTCCCGCTAGCGCCGTAGCCACAGCAATTCCAGGCTTATCTGAGGGTATGGGAAGTGTCTGAGACATATAGGACACGCTCGTGGGTCTGCCGCCATCCACCAGCATGTAGCCCGTGGATAGTGTAGGTAAACTCATGTCGCGAATCAGAGGCGCGGCGTCTACTTGCCGGCCTATGAGCAAGTCAGGATTTCGACTTGATATCATGCTGAGTAGCAGGACTCCATCTGCCTCAGAAGCGAGCTGGTAGCCTGAGCCTGGAAAGAGCCAGATCTCGCCGTCATAGACACCTCTCAGATCCGTGATGACACGCGATAGATGGGCTTGCATCATCGTGCTACCACCTAGAAAGATCACATGCGGCGCACAGTCTCGCAGCACCCTCAGTCGCTCGTGCCATGTAGGTCCCGAGGCCTTATCTGGATCTATGAGCACGGCCAGTGATGGTCGCTGGATACTGATCCAATCTGGTATGGCGATACGGTGTCTCACAGGACAAATGTACTGCTCATGTCCGCTTGCGCACGAGGACGATCGTGGGAGTGTCTGCTTTATACAGTTGCTTGTAGAAGTCTCTTACATCCGAGTAGTCTGATGCAGATACATGTACAGGATATTTTGAGAGCTTTCGCTCAAATGTCACCTTGCCATCACCCGCCTTGATGGTAGAAATATAATTCCCATACGGGCTGTCTATATTTTCTCCCTTCCCAAGGCTTTCGACTTCGTATCCCGAGGGTAGCTCGATGGTGATTTTTAATTCGCCTACGTATCCATCCCGAATGATTAAATCATATTTTCTATCTGTCTCTGCACTTAATTGATGATCAGAGGGAAAAAATGCATTGATAGGTACAAAAATTCTATCACCAGATTTCTTGGCATATAGCAAGGACTCAGCACTTACTTGCATCTCCACATGTGGTGACACGCGCGAGGCTACGATATGAGGATCGTCCATGTGTGAGCAACTGGGAAATATGCGTGACTTTACTAATTTTCGCAATTTATTCCCTGTGCGATAGTGACTGTGGTAATTCCAATATTCTGATCGCGAACCGCGATACTCCAGTTGTGTACTTATAGTGGCACTACCGTCTTCTGCTAGCTTGATATTTATGGATTCCTTTTCCTGATTTTTACGGTAATCCCATTCGCTCGTAGATGTCTTTACACCTTTACCGTCTACTACAGATAGCACTGTCTTGTTGTAATTATCAGCGCCTAGATATCCCGCGGGCATGGTACTGCTGGTACACTCGTACCACTCATCGAGAGCAGGCACATAGACGATCGCATGATTAAATCTATTGGCAAAGAAATCGTCGGGATAGTCAAGGTGATCCCTTGTGTATATCAGAGTATAATGCGACTCTATGCCTAGATGCTTGAGTGCAGACACCATATAGTTACTCAGAGCCTTACAATCACCAGAGCCTGTCCTGTGTACATCCTTGACATCAAATGTCTGCCATCCTCCTACACCTAGCTGTATGCTTACATAGCGATGATGATCCTGTAGATATCTGTATACGCTGTGAACTTGCGATCTCAGATCGAGGCCTGCGGTAAGCGTGTCAATGGTATGAGATAAATCAGGAGGCAATTCTTGTCTGCCCTCATTAAGCGTGGCCATAAATTCACCAAAGCTTTCCCAGCTCGTATGATCACCAGTGTAATTACCATAACTAAAATCGCCAAAGCTCACCGTCAAGCGAGGTAGTATATTCCAGTAGCTAGGTGCATGATTTTCATAGGCGATGGCTTGTAAATCGGTAAACTTATAGGTGATATCTCGGCCCCGCTGTACACCATCGCATATTTCGACTGGTAGATTATGACAGCGTAGCTCAGGTATCACATCTGGTGTGTGACTTATGAGACGATAAGTATACTTATCGACCTGCTGATCATAGTTTTGGATCTGGCTGCTGGAAATGTAGATGAGGGAAGAATATACAGTACTGACCGTAGTCTCTAAGATATACGGATAGCTGTGATGATGTAAATCAAGAGTGACGACTCGGGTATCATTTGCTACGCTAAATCCATCATAGGCGAGCTCGTCTGTGGCGTCTTTTCTTTTCAGTGCTTTTATTTTTTTACCGCTTAGTGAGGTAAATCGGGCCTCCATATCGGTCACCTTCTGAAAATTATCGTAGAAGTGAGACCATTTACCTACTTCATCACCTGCTGAGAGGATGACGTATGTCTTTTTTATTGTCTCAGTGATCTTGGTAGGTGAGTGTATTTCTATCCGTACATCACAGCTCGAGACATGCTGCGGTGAACGCTCAGCTCGGAGATAGGAAGAGAAGCAAATCAGCACACATATGATGAGTCGAGATCTCATAGCTTAGTCAGGACAATCTGCTCGCTGAGTTTATCGCTGTAGAGATCAAAGAAATATTTTAGTCCACCATATTCTTCTGGTGCATAGTAGGTCTGATCTACGATAAATGAGCATATGAGCTGTATCGTATTTTCTTTTTGCATAGATCTGAAGGTTAGTTTTCCAGCATCACCCACTAGTGATAGCATGGTAGATTCTGGCAGGCTCTCTACCACGTAGCCTTCTGGAATAGTGATAGTGCTGACGTGCTTCTCACTGATGGGGTAGGGCATGTCTACTGGAAAGCTGCGATTTTCTAGACTGAAAAAGCCTTTGTCAAAAGTGACATACGGAAAGGCGCTCAAGTAGAGCTTTTCCCCTCCACTTACTTGAGTACCCTGTATATTGAGCATCATGGATTCGCTAAATGGCAAGTTGGGTTCAGTTTCATTCTGTGCGCTGTAGTCCGAGACTGGTGAGTCATCACTGAGCTCAGCAAACTCATCCGCCCACCATTTCAATCTTTCTTCCTCTGAGTCTCTATCAAAGTATGCTGAGTAGCCCTCTGCCTTGTGTTGAAACTTTCCCGTAAGTGCACCGTCACCATCTGCGCTGAGGGTATAAGCATAAGTGTCTTTGGAGTATGGTGCCTGGATGGGTATCCATGCACACTGGTCGCCTTCACCAAGCATCCATCCTTGCCGATTGAGAGCAGAGGTACGTATCATTCCCACAGGTCTATTTCTATTGCCTCCGTCCAGAAACACGGTCTCTCCATCTACCGACGCGACGACAAGCGTGTGTGAAAACTGATCCATCATAGGATATAAAGGCAGTGCCTTACCGTTTTCTCTAAATCCTACTAGCACTGGTGAAGCGTCTATCCCCGCCCTGCGCAGAAGTGCGAGCAGGAGTAGATTGATTTCTCCAGAGGTGCCGCTTCCTTGTGCATAGGCTTTGTTGATTCCCTCACTGGAGCCAAGTGAAGTGATTCCAGAGGGCTTCACGCGCTGATTTACATGATCGTAGATAAATTGCACTTTGTCCTTATCGGTGGTCAGGGCTTCTACCTG
>JAHDBH010000009.1:0-10835 GCA_020630495.1 Saprospiraceae bacterium | reverse complement strand
AGTTGTACGATCCATGATGTGCTAGGATCACGGCTCCTGCTGATGTGTCTTGGGGATAGCTTGTCATGGCCAGATGATCGTCGCTGATCTTACCCCACTTGAGTTTTTCTTGTGACCAGGAGAGAGGACTGCTCAGCATTACGAGTATCGCGATGAGCAGTAGCTTGACCTCAGATCCTAGGGAATGGAATCGGAATATCATAAGTAGAATTGCTAGATTTCAGTAAGACTATATAGCGAATATAGGATTTGCACAGTAAATAGACTAGCTATGAGCAGTAGGGGAAAGTACGAAACCGATATATTCTTATCTCAAGATCACTCTCCCTGAGGCCTCACTGGCTTGGGAGGAATGGAGATGCTATCTACGAGATACTTGCGTGGAGCAGCTCGATATGTGCTGTCTACCCATGCTTCTGCTTGCTGCAGGATGAGTTCTTCGCACTCAGTCTCGCGCCTATCTACCATAGCCTGTATCTTGTCTTCTATAGAGGAACGCAGATACTCCTGCTTTTCAGCTGGAGGCACTTCTTGCACGCAGCTCATAGATGAGATACTGAGGATAGCGATGACGATATATAGACTACTGCGGTACATCTTCTAAGAGTCTTAGGATCTCTTGCAGTCGCTCTTCCTTGATGCTGTCCACATAGCCAAGGAAGAGACCTTCGTAGCGATCAGCACATAGACTGTCAAGGCTGTCCTTCATGAGTTTATACTTAGCACGAGCGATCGTGTCAATCTGGGTACGCATCTGCCGCTTCCAAGAGTCGCCTTCTTGCACACAGCTGGGCATGCTGACAAGTATGAGCGCGCAGAAAACTATCAGACTATCTCGCATCAGAATTGCTTTCGCTTGAGCTCAAAGTTCTGTCCCAGATAGACCTTTCGCACCAGCTCATCTGATGCAAGTGTCTCCGCCGTCCCTGATCTCAATATCTTTCCTTCAAACATAAGGTAGGCGCGATCTGTGATGCTCAGTGTCTCTTGCACATTGTGGTCCGTGATGAGGATACCGATATTGCGTTTTTTGAGTTGGGCTACTACGCCCTGGATGTCCTCTACAGCGATAGGATCGATTCCCGCAAAGGGCTCGTCTAGTAATATAAAGTCAGGATCAGTGGCGAGGGCTCTCGCTATCTCCGTGCGTCTACGCTCACCACCAGATAGCGAATCACCCATATTACTCCGTACCTTATGCAGGCCAAATTCTTCGATGAGACTCTCAAGTTTTTCTTTGCGGTCTGCCTTACTCAGCCCAGTCATTTCTAAGACGGCCATGATATTGTCTTCCACACTCAGCTTACGAAATACACTGGCCTCTTGAGGAAGATATCCTATACCTAGTCGAGCACGCTTATACATAGGTAAGGAAGAGATAGGCCGATCACCCAGATACACTTCACCATCCGTGGGCTTGACAAAACCCACGATCATATAAAAGCTGGTCGTCTTGCCTGCACCATTGGGGCCTAGGAGCCCTACGATCTCTCCACGATTGACCTCCACACTGACTTCACTGACCACTCGCCGTCTGCCATACACCTTGACTAATTTGTCCGCTCTGAGTATCATCTATCCGCAATATTAATGAGCATTTCGACATCCCAGCCTGCTCGGAGTGCTGAGACATTCTCTATGATGAGTAGTTCGGCTTTTTCTCGTCGGGCATATGATCCTGAGTCTCGCTTTCCATTCTGATTATCATCTCGGATGATATGGATCTTGTAATCACCCATTACTAGAGTGCCATAGTTAATAGCCACACTGTCTCTCTGCGAGACCATATCCTGTTGTTTCACCCCACCAGACTGCACGAGCTGGATGATGTAGTGTGTTGCCGTATCTAGACCAGATATGCGAGCGATCATAGTACTGTAGTCTGGTGCAGATCGCACCTTGAGCAGTAGGGTATCCGCTGCAGACTGATGTCCATAGATATCAGTCACTGCAGCATCTGGAAGGTACAAGCTTGGCTCAGTACCTTCTTTCCATGGACCCTGTATCACTATAGTAAAGCTATCTTGCTCAGAGCGTCTGATGATGCCTTTCTGGAGGAATAGACTATCAGCGAAGATGACAGAATCGGCCATCACACCTGCCACAGGATTACTGTAGCGCAGATAGATAGGTCGAGTCTCTGCAGTCTGCGCCTTATCTGTACTGGGTACGAGCCGACGCAGGGGACGGTAGGTGTCACTAGTATCGCGAACTCGTACGGTCGCTGTATCTAGTTCTACACCATTGGACACCACCACAGAGTCCAAAGGACGGAGTGACCATATGCGCAGAGAATCATTCTTAGCGTCAAGATAGACATCCCCAGGGTAGATAAGATTGACACCACTTGCTGGCTGGTTGAGCACTAGGACATAGTAGCCCAAGGACTTCTGCAGGAGGCGGCTGCCCTGAAGCGGCGGAGCCTCCTGGATCATCGCCAGATCTACTCCAGTCACGTCCCTTGATAGGACTATCGCACCGTCAGGTGTATAGGCTATTTTCTCTTTGCCTTGCTGATAAATGTAGTCTGCATTATCATCTGTAAGTGCAATGAGATGAAAACTATCTGCTGGCAGATTCTCTATAGCAAACTGCCCTTGCTTATCGCTGTAGCTGATGAAGTCAGGTTTTCCCTTGATAGAGCTGCTGTCCGTGAGACTGCGGTATAGCATGACCACAGCAGCGTCTATCGGCTTATTATTTTCTGCATCCGTGAGCCGTCCGCTAATAGATAGCGAGTCTATCACAGGGCCCGTGGAGAATACATGCCTAAAGTTTTCGATGACATTTCTCTCAGTGATGTCCTGTATACTATTTCCAAAGTTGAATGTGTAGGTGGTACTATCTCTCAGCACTTCTCGCTCATCCAGAGTTACTGTGAGTGTCTTACCACGGATGAGGAGTGTAGGTCTGTATGCAAGGGGAGGAGATACGATCAGATCGGATCGCGTGTCCAGCTGTACGTACTCATCAAAGGTGAAGTAAAGCTCCGTAGGTCGCTGATCTGTCTGATAGCTTGGACTGGATTCTTCCACATCCACTCGAGGACCCTGTGTGTCCCGTGGTCCACCACCTATATTACCGCCGCTCGCACAGGCGAGAAGCAGAAATACCATTCCATATAGTACTACTGCGCGCATCCTGAGGAAGAACGCCAGAGAAGACTCCTTCATTCTGTACGCATATGAGGATGATGAGCTTCTAGGACTTCTCTGAGATAGCCCCGGTCTACATGTGTATAGATCTCCGTGGTGCTGATAGACTCATGCCCTAGCATCTCCTGTACGGCTCTTAGATCCGCTCCGCGCTCTACCATATGAGTGGCAAAGCTATGTCGCAGGCTATGTGGGCTGACCTTCTTAGGTATCTCCGCGGCTGCCGCTAGTGCCTTGATGATCTTGAAGACCATGATCCGGGATAGTCCAGCACCAGATCGACTGAGATATAGTGTGTCACGGTAGGCCTCCTTGATATTGTGCATCTTGCTCCGCACCTCCCGCAAGTAGATATCAATATAGTGCAGAGCACTATCAGCGATAGGGACGAGGCGCTCCTTGTCATTCTTACCAAGGACCTTGATGAAGCCCTCCTCCCGGTAGAGGTGTGAGATCTGGAGTGTGATAAGTTCGCTTACCCTCAGCCCGCAGGCATATAGAGTTTCTATCATCGCATGATTGCGCGTACCATGTGCTGTACTGTGATCTATAGCGCTTATCATACGATCAATCTCCTCTATGCTGAGGACCTCAGGAAGACTTCTTCGTATCCGCGGACCCGTGATGAGACTGGTCGGATCATCCGCTAGTATGCCCTCTATCTGCAGATATCGCGAAAAGCTGCGTATACCACTGAGAATACGTGCCTGGGACTTATCTCCTAGTCCCAGGTCATGCAGATATCCGATAAATTCTGAGATATGCTCTGCTTGTAGATCAGATGGCCTGATAGCAGGCTCACTATGCTGACAGTAGCCCGCTAGCTTGCTCACATCCGCTAGATAGGCTGATCGACTGTGTGTCGCCAGACCCTCTTCTAGGAGGAGATAGTTTTCGTATCCTTTTTGCAGAGTGGACCAGTCCATAGCACAAAGGTACTCGCACACTTTACCAGCTGATCTTCTCAGCGCGTGACTTCACTTACGAACACTGCACCATCCTCCGAGTAAGTGTGCTGTGTCGGTCCTGTCATAGAGAGACTCTCTCGATCCTGAGCACCCAGATCATCTTGTACTTTTGACAAGTGGCAGATGACTGACCGCTACCTCAGCCCTATCCCTATGAAGACATCACCGCTATACATTGTACGACATATCATCACATGCAGCTATCTCACCTTGAGTATAGCATCAGTCCAGGCCCAGATACAGCCTGATCTCAGCACTCCCCATGCGAGTCTGCAGACACATTTACACTATCTGCAGCCAGATCACTATGAGCCTCAGAACTCAGCGCTCACGATACCTGGAGAGGATGTGCTAGAGGATAAGATCCGTACCGCTCAGCAGATCAAGCGGATATACGATGGCAAGGGGCTCTACGTGAGCATGCAGTATGTGCCCAAGGAGCCCACCTTCCGTGATAGCATGAGCAATCGCTTTGTGTTTACCCCATTTCCTGATGAGCTACCACAGATTTACTTAGAGAGGCAAGGGAAGCGATGGCTCTATAGCTCAGAGAGTATAGCATCGCTCGAGGAGCTCTATAGAGACGCCTTTCCTTATGGTACACACTTGCTCATGGACGCATTTGCCCGACAGGGCTCACGCAAGTATCTCGGCCTCTACCCTTGGCAGTACGCGGGTATCCTGATCGTCATCCTAGCGGCTCTGTTTCTCTATCTTCTCTTGGATAGGATCATCAAGCTGATCGTGATGAGGGTGGCTCGCAGATTTATGGACCTTTCGGTCAAAAGCCAGAAAGCGCTCCGCAGCATCCATCGCCTGCTCAGTCTGCTGATCTGCGTGGCTATGCTGCGACTGGTGCTGCCACTCTTAGCACTGCCTGCCCGGTCTCTCGCAGGTATATTCACTCTTCTCAAAGTAGCAAGCATCATCCTGCTTGTGATGATCACTCTGCGCGTCATAGATATAGTACGCCACTACCTAGAGGGACTAGCGGATCAGACCAGTAATCGGATGGACGACCAGAGCTTGCCGCTACTGAGTAAGATGGCCAAGATCCTGGTCGTGATCCTCGGGGTGATGGCGGTGCTGGATAGTTTTGATGTGAATGTCACGGCACTGGTAGCGGGTGTGGGCCTGGGCGGACTAGCTATCGCCCTAGCGGCTCAGGATACAGTGAAAAATCTACTTGGTTCCTTCATGATATTTATAGATCGACCCTTCCAGGTAGGAGACTATATCGTAGGTAGCAACTATGAAGGAACAGTGCGGGAGGTGGGTTTCAGGACCACACGTATAGAGAAGACCGATACTGCAATCATCGCTGTGCCCAATGGCGTCATCGTCAATGATGCGATCACCAATCTGGGTATGAGAAGACAGCGTCTCTATAGTATCAATCTTGATGTAGACTATGATACATCACCAGAAGATATGCAGAGATTTACCCGTCGCATACGAGCCTATCTGGATACCCTAGAGCAAGTAGATCTACCCAAGACACTCGTACGATTCACTGCACTGAAAGAATCTGCGCTCAATGTACTAGTCCGCATCCACTTTCACTCTGATAGCTATGATGATGAGCTAGCCTCTCGGGAAAGTATCAATCTAGAAATACTTAAAATTGCCAAGGAAGTAGGCGTAGACCTCACATTCCCTACCCAGACGCTCAAGATAAAACCATAGCAGATATGCACCCACGTAGACCCTTCATGATTCTTTCTGTGTGCTTAGTAGGCTTTTTCGTCTGGCTGGGTATAGCTGGACATCAGCTGGCCTGGTGGATTCTAGTGATACTCGCCCCGTTCTTGATACTGGGATGGGTAGATGTGCTGCAAGTCAAGGATTCCATTCGTCGCAATTTCCCTATCGTAGGCTGGGGTCGTCATATTGCTCTGTGGATGCGACCCAAAATATTCCAGTACTTCGTAGAGCCTGATACAGAAGGCAGACCATTCAATAAACTGCAACGATCACTCGTCTATCGTCGCAGCGACGGTGGCGTGGATACCAATCCCTTTGGTACACAGAGAAATCTCTACGCGGAGGGATATGAGTGGATGAGTCACAGCATAGCAGCCATAGATCACCACGAGCTGCCGTCTCATCCGCGAGTGAGGATAGGCGGCCCTGACTGTAAGCAGCCCTATGACTGCAGCCTGCTTAATATCTCTGCCATGAGCTACGGCTCCCTCAGTGGAAGAGCCTGTGCCGCGCTCAATGGTGGTGCAGCCATCGGTGGATTTGCTCACAATACAGGTGAAGGTGGAGTCAGTCCCTATCACAGAGAGTACGACGGAGATCTCATCTATCAGATAGGTACAGGATACTTTGGCTGCAGGACCAAGGAGGGAAGATTTGATCCAGATCTCTATGCGGAGCTCACCGCAGATGATCGCATCAAGATGATCGAGCTAAAGCTATCCCAAGGAGCAAAGCCAGGCCATGGCGGTATACTCCCTGCGAGTAAGGTAAGCGAAGAGATCGCAGAGATACGTAAGATAGAGATGGGGAAGGCTGTCATATCTCCTCCATACCACAAGGAGTTTGATACGCCCATAGGCTTACTGGAGCTGATCAAGCGTATGCGCGATCTCAGCGGTGGCAAGCCAGTGGGATTCAAACTTTGCGTAGGACACCAAGCGGAGTTTGTAAGTATATGCAAGGCCATGGTAGCTACTGGCATCAAGCCTGATTTTATCAGCGTAGATGGTGGTGAAGGGGGCACGGGAGCTGCTCCCCTAGAATTTTCCAATAGCGTAGGTATGCCCTATAAGGAAGGTCTTGCATTCGTATACAATACCCTAGAGGGATTTGATCTTAAAAAGGATATCAAGCTCATCGCTTCCGGTAAGATCGTAAGTGGCTTTCATATCTTCAAGGCCCTAGCACTAGGAGCAGACGCATGCTACAGCGCAAGAGCTATGATGCTAGCTCTAGGATGCATACAGGCTCTAGAGTGCAACCAGAACTCCTGCCCAGTGGGCGTAGCCACGCATGATCCCGCACTGACCAGCGGTCTAGTAGTGGAAGACAAAAAAGTCAAAGTAGCCAATTATCACAGGGAGACCATAGAAGCATTTAATGAACTCCTAGGCGCATCTGGGATGAAAGACTTGGATATGATCAATAGGTCGCACGTCTCCCGCAGAATCACGGAGACGCAGACGGCAAGATTTGACGAGATCTATCCGTACATCCCCGTGGGCTGCCTGCTACGAGAAGATACTGTCCCAAAATCCTATGAGATGGCCATGCGACTATCCAGCCCAGAGACATTCTTACTTCATCAGCCTCTATCTAAATTGCATATTTGATGTCACACATCGGAGTTCTCAAGCATATAGATGGTATGACAAGCAAGAGAACACTATACTACATCTTCATAGCAACTCTCATGATGATCTATGCAGGGGCGATGTCATCCTGCGATATCTATGAGGAGATTGACGAAGAAACTGTAGTAGAGACCCTGCCAGATACAGCTATCATCGTAGGTGGAGAAGGCCAGATGATGCTCGTAAAAGATGATGGTGATACGACCGCTACAGATGGGATAGGTTACTTCTTTGATGATGGATTTGAGTCTTTTTATCTACTTACTTCTGATGAGCAGAGATGCATCTTTGATTCATCTGGATATGTGAGTGCCTTTGATAGCTTAGAGCTAGGTGCCTTTGAGATTCTTCTCTTAGACGATGGCTCTGACTCACTTTCCTATATTGGATTCATATCAGTGGAGACTTCTAATGGTCTCCAGCTAGCCGTAGTCGCTGACGCACTCGACTTTATTGATCCAGAAACTGGAGAGCCTTATGACATACCATCTACGCTCGAGATCACAGAGCTGACCGCAGAGCTCATCAGAGGCAGACTGACAGGCACCTTTTTCATATTTGATGATCCGTTAATGGGTGGTCCGCAATCAGGATTCGAACTCGGCACTTTCTCCATCGAGTTTGCCGTGCCCCTACAAGGCAGCTGCTAGATGGAAGACTTGATTACTAGATGCAAGAAAGGTGATAAGCAAGCCTGGGGAGAACTGTACACACAGTGGTCTCCCTACGCCTATAGTATCATCCAGCGCTATGGTATATCTCCAGGCTCCGTAGTGGATGAGCTCCAAGAAGCCTTTATACAGGTCTTTCTACACTTGGACAAATTTGATCAGAAGAAAGGAGACTTCAAGTGGTGGCTGCGAAAAGTAGTCGTAAATAAATGCCTCATGACCATCCGAGCAAATAAATCATCAGCCACGGCCCGCGTCATAGATATCGATCAAGCATATGATATCTCCTCTGAGGAGATGAGTGCGCTTGATCGTATGAGCGCAGATGATCTGCTTGCAGTCATCAACTCTATACCAGAAGCGCTTAGGTGCGTATTTAATCTCTATTGCATAGATGGTTATAAGCACACTGAAATCGCAGAACTATTAGATATCTCAGAACAGAACTCGCGCATCCGACTCTCTCGAGCTAAGAAATATCTCAGAGAAACGCTTGCGACCAGAAAGAAATTTAGTCAATATGGAATCTAACAATACACCGCAGCACTGGTCGGAGAAACTCTCTGGACATCCGTCACAGATGCCTCAGGGATCAGATTGGTCCAGCGTAAGTGACCATATCATCTCTGAGGTGGAGCGACGCAGACCCAAGCGCCGCATAGTCTGGCCAATTTGGCTACTACTACTCTTATTGATAAGCGCAGTTGCCTATGGCGTCTACGTGAGCACAGGAGACAGAGATCCATTACAGGAGACTGCTTCTCAAGCAGATAAGCAGTCAGACTCTCGTACCATCAGCACCGGTGAGAAGGCGGACTATCAGTCAGTATCTACTCAAGCTGCACCCAGCAGGACAAGCAACGATCCAAGGCCGTCCGATAATCAAGCTGCGCCTATGACCGATATCGATGGCGAGTCTGCAGCCGAGGAGTCAGCTCTCTCTCGAGACGGTAAGCTTGACCTATCTTCTCAGCAGCAGAACGCTACGTCAACTACTCAAGATTTTAGCTCTGCTGACAGGACTATCACCAAGAACTCTCGCCGAGAAGGGCGGCAGACGACTACGGCGTCCACCATGAAGCAGCCCAGTAGTGGGCAAGCTGATGCCGCACCTGTTTCTACCAGCGCAGATCGCATCTCTCCGCCAGAAAATGCCGTCATACGGTCGCACGAAGAGAGAGCTCACACAAGCAAGACTACTTCTGCGGGTATTGATCCCGCCTTGACAGAGACATCGAGCCGAGGCAGAGAGGCAAGGATCATTAATCAGGATCTGTCATCCTTGCCTGGCTTGCAACTTTTCCTCGATGTACCGCATCCTGTGTTACAGATAGACCAGAGTCGATATGCAGCGGACATAGAGATAGAACCACTCACGAGCATACAAGGATCTCCCTGGTCACTTGCACTATCCGGCGGAGTGAATGCTTACAGATCACATTTCTCATCCACGGCGGCAGAGCCTAGCGGCCTAGAAGTATTCACGGATCGGAGAATCACTTTGCCCAGTCCCAGTTTCCAGCTAGGACTGCGATATGAGATATCAGATAGGATCTTTGTAGAGACAGGAGCTATGCTGTCACAGATCCGTCAGCGTGTCATGTACTCCTCTCGGCTCGTAGAGACGATAGATCTTCCAGACCACCTCATCGCTATAGAGACCAATCAGTTTACTGGTATGACTCGCGGCATACGGGCTGATACATCAGGCTTGCGTACCACCACTCGTGTGCTAGATGTGAGTTCGCGCCAGACCATCATGGACATTCCTCTGAGGCTAGGATATCAGTTTTCTCTAGACAAGTGGCGAGTAGGTCTATCATCTGGAGTATCGGCTCGCTGGAGTCTCACGCAAGAGGGAAGTATGCTGACCAGCGCAGCTCTCAAGCAGGCGCAGTCTGATCTCGTAGCACCAGGTATCCAGTGGATCTGGAACTCTCAAGCATCGCTAGGATATACCTTGAGACCAGGACTCGCTCTAGAGGCCACTGCGGGGTATCTGAAAAATGTCTCAAGTGCTGATCGCGTAGGAGCTGATGGGGTGCAGAATAGGGCTTCTCTACTGCATGCACAGGTAGGTCTTCGCTATAGATTATAGGCGTATCATCCAGCGATGCTAGGACAGAGGCCTGTCGGCCAAAAAAGGTGGCGGTGGAAAAATCCATTCGTCAACGCAATTTCTAGTGGACTACTTCTAGCGGCTTGACAGCCAAATGCATACACAAAGGTGACAGCTCTACTTGACTCGCTTGGTCAATTGGCGAAAGAAGGGCACTGCGATAAATACAAAGCACGAGCCGTAGATGATCATAGGCACCAAGTAGGCTCTCCAGAATGAGATTCCCGCTAAGAATGTCATCACGATGAAGTTGAGCGTGATGCTATGCATGATCTGTCGCTCGCTCGTGCTGTGCCTCAGAGTAATCAGATTCTGCACGGCAAGAGCTACTAGTAACACAGGCATGTACAGATAGAAGGCCTGTTGCACTTCTGCCATAGATCTCATGATACCACTACCCCAATCGTAGCTGTAGGTGGTCATAAGCTCATACAGAGTCCGCTGCTTATCGGTGTTGAGATTTGGTCGAAAGACCAGAAAATGATAGACCACATGAAAGGCCGCCATCACTATGTATAGCACCGAGGCGATATTAAATAGGAGCCGATTGTGTGGTCTAGATTCCTGCATCGGGTGAGCTTGGC
>JAHDBH010000278.1 GCA_020630495.1 Saprospiraceae bacterium | reverse complement strand
CAGAGGAATGGATCTACACCTACGGTAAGGGTGTCTGGACATACGATGAACTCAGGAGCTACATCGTCAATGACAGTTACAGTGAAGCTGCATGTGGTGTCATTGCCTGCTGCATCATACGCCGTGTACATCACTGTAGTCGTCCCCACGGTAAATCTTCTACTTGCCATGAGGCTTGTATCCACACTTCCAATCTGAGCGATCTGTACACCGCCGCTGAATAGATCAAAAGGGCCGTCGATCGTACCATCGGGATTGATGTAGTTGACGGTATATCCCTCCAGTCCGCAATTGTCCATTGCGGCAGGATGCATCCAGTTAAATATCGTATCACAAGACGCCTCAGATGCACTCAGTGGACCGGCATCTGAAGGGCATGTCAGACCCGGTGTCTCTGTATCGAGCACAGTGACGGTGAAGCTACAGGTATCTGTATAGCCGCAGTTGTCCGATACGAGGAATTTATTTATTGTCTCCCCTACAGGGAAGATCGATCCACTAGCCAATCCTTCGATCTGGCGTACTGGCCCATCTCCCACGCTGATATGTGCAAACATCACAGGGCTAATTCCACCTCCATAGGCGGTTTCAATGCACATCAGATCATTAGATCCTATCGAAGGATTGTTACAAGAAAGATAATAGCCAGGCATCACTCCTGAAGAGATACCGAAGGTGCCATTTCCATCTATGGCTATTTCCACCATGTAATAGTCAGCACTACTCAATAGTACATCTAGTGCAAAACTCTGATTACCAGTAAATCCATCTGGAATAGATACTGTCTGACCGCTGCTCAGTAAGTTAAGATCTGCAACAGGCACCACCGTATTGGGGAATGCGCCACAAGGAATCGTGCGAGGATTATATCCTAGAGAATATACAGATATGCTTGCATCAAATCCACCATTGAATGTCGAGCTCAGAGCAATCGATACCGAGTCCAAATTCACGCTACCGTCATACAGAGTAGCATCAATCAGCTGGTAAACAGAATAGTCCGTACCACTAAAATCGCATAGGGCACTACCCAAAACAGACTCTGAAACACCATAAAACAGAGAAATCATATCTCCACCAGAGGCACCAGCTGCTAGGTCATCAGGACAAATATCAAATACCTCTATCTCGTCATACTCCACCACTGCCCCACACATGCCAGGATCATTCATCACGATCGTATCTGATGGACAAGTAAGTACTGGTGGAGCATCTACTGTAACAGTAAACATGCTAGTATCGCTACAGCTAATCGCACTAGCTG
>JAHDBH010000085.1 GCA_020630495.1 Saprospiraceae bacterium | reverse complement strand
CTGCTCAGGTACATCTTCCAGATGGTGCAGAGCCCAGAAATCTATCAGCTCAATCGCGATCTTGGCAACTACGAGACTCACGAGATCGTAGACAGCCTACTGGATGGCGAAAGTGGATTCATAGATGCTTCGCAGCGCCTGACCACGTTCCTCAGTCGCCATAGCAATCATCCCAAGATCAAGTCTGGTGAGCTACTCGTGGCACGTATCGAGCAAGTGATGATCGATGATGAGATGGTCTCTGCGGTAGCCATGATCAAGATGGAAAGTCAGCGTGATTTTCTGCAAGTAGATCACCGCAGAGGCAGTTCTAGCCTGCAGTTGCTTTACGGATTTGATCCACGCACGATAGATAAAGGCTGCGTGGTCCTGGGTACAGAGAAAGAGGAAGGCTATATGGTCTACGCTCAGGACAAGTCGAGTCGCGGTACAGAAGCGAAGTTTTGGATACAAGACTTCCTTGGCATAGAGCGACGATCAGACACGTACTACCGCACAGAGGGTATCATAGATGCCACCAGGCAGTTTGTCCACAGTCATCTCAAACCTACTTACGACATGGACAAGCGTGATGAGGCGCATATCATGGATAGGTCTAGGCAGTACCTAGAATCGAGACAGCAATATGACGCAGACACCTATGCAGCAGATGTGTTTGAGACAGCGGAGATCGCCGAGCAGTTTCAGGAGTATCGCGATGACTATGAGCAAGAGATGGCGGTGCCAGTCAAAGAAGCATTTGCAATACATCCAGCTGCGGTGAAGCGCAGCGCCAAGTACTTCAGATCGGTCATCAAGCTCGACCGCAACTTTCATGTCTATGTGCATGGTGACCGTAATCAAATAGAGAAAGGCACTGATGCGACTGGGCGCAAGTACTACAAATTATATTTTGATCAAGAATCATAGCATATGCCCAAGCGCAGAAGCGTCACACTCACAGATGAGCAAAAAGAAGCTATTGCTCTGCTTCCGGATAAGAAAAAAGTGCAGCTCCTACATCGCCTCATACGCAAGGAGCCCAAGCTAGTAGATCAGATTCAGTATCAGTACGTAGAACTAGGAGAGACTCAGGAGCTGCGTCGGGAAGATGTAGAAGAGCAAATCCAAGAGGTCATGCAAGAGATCTACGTAGACGACATGAAGCCGCTGAGCTGGTGGCTCGGATATCTACGTGGTATGAGTGGAAAGATCAGCTGGCATGCCCAGGTGACCAAGGATGTCTATGGAGAAGTTTACCTCAATCTACTGATGATCACGCGGACTCTGGCTCAGCTAGATGCTATCAATTCCCACGCGGCTGCAGCGCCTAGCTATGGACGTGGCGGAGTAGATCATTTCTCCATGCGTAAAGTCAGCGAATACTGCTATGCGCGAGCGCGCAAGCTGGTGAAACTCATGAGTCGCGTACACGAGGATCTATGGCTAGAGCTCAGACCTATGTGGCAGCAGATAGCCGATCACCTCAGTGGTCTGGATGAAGAGGAGATGTATGTCGGTGAGTATGTAGAAGTCCAGCAGCTACTGGCTGATGTAGAGGAGCTTCTGTAGTACTAGCACGACTAGTGCGCTTAGACTAGCTCGCACAATAGATGGCTGTGAGAGAACTACCACAAGCCAATCTGTGTATCACATAGACTGATCTTTTCTCATGTTTAAATTAGAATCAAAATTTCAACCCACAGGCGACCAGCCCGAGGCCATCCGATCACTAGTCCAAGGTATCCACGAGGGCGAGCGGGGACAGGTGCTTCTAGGAGTGACTGGTAGTGGAAAGACATTCACCGTGGCCAATGTCATCAAGGAGCTCAATCGCCCTACACTGGTCATCACGCATAATAAGACGCTCACAGCACAGCTATACGCTGAGTTCAAAGAGTTCTTTCCAGACAATGCTGTGGAGTACTTTGTCTCCTACTATGACTACTACCAGCCTGAGGCTTACATGTCCGTCTCTGATACGTATATAGAGAAGGATCTCTCTATCAATGAGGAAATCGATAAGCTCAGACTGCGCGCTACCTCTTCTCTTCTCTCAGGCAGGCGCGATATCATCATCGTCGCGTCGGTATCATGCATCTATGGTATGGGAAATCCCCAAGACTACGCAGATAGCATTCACCGCTTTCAGAAGGGTCAAAAGATCACCATGAATAGCTTCCTCTACAAATTAGTAGAGAGCCTCTACAGTCGCACAGAAAGTGATCTGACGCGTGGAAAGTTTCGTGTAAAGGGCGATACGATAGATATCAATCTGCCCTATGTGGACTATGGCTATAGATTTCAGTTTTTTGGAGATGAAATTGACACCATCAGCATGCTCAATCCAGATACGGGGCGCAGGATGGAGGATTTACAGCACGTAGCGATATTTCCAGCTAATCTCTATGTAGCTCCACGCGATAAGCTCAACGGCATCCTGCGTAGTATAGAAGATGAGATGCACGGTCAAGTAAATTACTTTGAGGAAGAGAGACGCTTTCTAGAGGCCAAGCGGCTCAAGGAGCGCACCAGCTTTGATCTGGAGATGATGCGTGAGCTAGGATACTGCAATGGTGTGGAGAATTACTCGCGGTTCTTTGACGGTCGCACGCCAGGCTCAAGACCCTTCTGTCTTCTCGATTATTTTCCAGATGACTACCTCATGGTCATAGATGAGAGTCATGTGACAGTGCCGCAAGTGCGCGGAATGTGGGGAGGCGACAGAGCTAGAAAGATGAATCTGGTCAACTATGGCTTTCGCCTACCGAGCGCTCTGGACAATCGGCCGCTGAGCTTCTCTGAGTTTGATCAGATGATCCATCAGGTACTTTACGTGAGCGCCACGCCAGGAGACTACGAACTAGAAAAAACCCAAGGACTCGTGGTGGAGCAAGTAGTACGTCCCACAGGTCTACTGGATCCACCGATAGATGTGCGTCCTAGTATCAATCAGATAGATGACCTACTAGAAGAGATCACCGCGAGGTCTGCTAAGGACCAGCGCGTCCTAGTCACCACCTTGACGAAGCGCATGGCGGAGGAACTTGCCAAGTATCTCACGCAGCTAGACATCAAGTGCCGCTATATCCACAGTGAAGTAGACACGCTGGACCGAGTGGAGATCATACGCGATCTGCGACTGGGTGAATATGATGTGCTCATAGGAGTAAACCTGTTGAGAGAAGGTCTCGACATACCAGAGGCCTCACTGGTGGCAATTCTAGATGCTGATAAGGAAGGTTTTCTGCGAAACACGCGATCACTGACACAGACAGCGGGTAGGGCTGCACGTAATTCTGAGGGGCTGGTAATCTTCTATGCTGACAAGGTCACAGAGAGTATGCAAGAGACAATAGACGAGACCAATCGCCGCAGGGCAAAGCAGAAGGCCTATAATGAAAAGCACGGCATCACGCCGCAGACCATCTACAGAAGTAAAGAAGAGATCCTAGCTAAACAAAGCATACTTGACATCAGGCGCGGAACTAAGGGCAAAGCCTATGTAGAACCCGCCGAGACCTCCATAGCGGCAGATCCGATCGTGCAGTATATGAGTAGAGATCAGCTGGAAGCATCTATGAAAGCTACAGAGAAGAAAATGCAAGCTGCGGCTAAGGAGCTCGATTTTATCAGTGCTGCCCAGTATCGCGATGAGCTATTTGCTCTGCGTAAGCAACTCAAGGCGAAGTAGATGGTAGTGGGCTCTGGAGGAAAAATGAGACCTTTGTAACGAGTAATATCCCGTATGGCCGACTTACAAGCAGATATACCCACGGATGATTTCTTCTCTAATCTAAAGCGGAGAAGATTTTTTCCTTTTTTATTTTCCTATATCCTAGGGGGATTTACGGTCATCCAGTTGACAGAGTGGGTCTGTGGTCGCTATGGCTTTTCACCGTTCTGGACAGATGCGATTTTCTTATTTCTCGTACTGCTGCTGCCCGGTGTCGTCGTATTTATTTACAATCATGGAGCGCCAGGTCCTGACACTTGGAAGCCGTATGAAAAGTGGGCGCTTCCGCTCAATGTGGTCCTGGCTATCGCCATCGTATTCTTAGGACTCAGAGGTAAGGATCTCGGCAAATCACAGCAAACGATTACTGTGGTAGACGAGGATGGCCAAGAGGAAGAAAGAATCGTGCCTACGGCAAATTTTGTGAAAGACCTGACGGTCTTTGCACTTACTACCGAGGGTGACAGTGTGGAATGGTACAATGGTGCTTTCAGTGCTTTACTGAGCCGCGATCTCGAGCAGGATCGCAGTATCTACGTGCGTGGTTATCGCAGCATACTTCAGGAGGCGGCGGAGCTGGGCATAAAAGACCCTACGGAGCTGAGCCTTGCACAGCAGCGACAGATCGCTGCCTCTCAGTATAGCAATTACTTTATGAATGGTAGCATCAGACAGATAGAAGATGGAGCACTTTCAGCTGTCATCTCGGTGTATACAGCAGAGGATGGAATCGAATATAGTCGCACAGAGTACCAGGCTGCTGATATCTTCTCACTGGTGGATCAGGTCAGCAAAGACTTCAGAAAATCACTACTGGTTGATAATGCCATTACCAACACGAGAAATTATAAAGACCTACCAGCAAGCGACTTACTTACGAGTGACCTGGAAGCACTGAGGCTCTTTGTGAAAGCTCAAGAGGTAGCCTATGAAGAAAATAACTTTCAAGAAGCCGTCCCTATTCTCCAACGCGCCATAGAGATCGACCCCAACTCTGCTGAAATTCACGGTTTCCTCGGTGCTACCTATATAAATCTCAATCAAGGAGATAAAAAACAAGTCCACCTGCAGAAAGCCATTGATCTGGTCCAGGGCCTACCAGAGAGACAGGAGCTGCAAATCCGGAAGCTCTATTATATGCCTGCGGACTATGGCAAGATTGCAGACGTCCTAGATTACTACATAGAGCTGTATCCTAATGATTACCAAGCCTATGCAGAGCTGATCACTTATCACAATCGATTTTATGCTACTGAGAAAGCTCTTGACATAGCTCTCAAAGCTGAGTCACGTGGCCACGCCGGGAAGAATCTCCTGACGCTCTCTAGAATCTATCGATCCAAAGGCGACTCAGAAAAAGCACTCGACTACTTCGATAAATTTGCTAAAGAATTTCCAGAAAAAGCAAAGGACTTAAATGATGCGAGTGACATCCTCATCGAGCAAGGTAGATTTGAAGAGGCACAGAAGATCATTGAGCAAAAGGCGATCTTCTCGCCTGGCGAGTCGGCACTGATAAAGCGACTTGCCGACCTTGCAGATAAACAAGGTAATTACGACGAGGCAGATCGACTTTATAGAGACGCCATTGCATTTGCTAAGTCGGTCCAGGACTCTACCAGCTACATGGAAACCTACCTGACATTCTTAGGCTATAAAGGTCGATATAGCGAGGCGATAGAACTATCAGAACAGATCCGACTGCTCTACCGCAAGTTCATTCCACATATCTCAGCTGATCTGAGAGCATATGGCATGGACAGGGTGGTTTACTACAATCAGATTGGAAGACGCGCTGAGCTAGAAGCTGCCCATGCACAGCTCGAGAAGCAGTATGGAGGACCCAATGCGGTCGTGGATATAAGCTGCATACTGACCGTATGGAGAGCGGTCGCATATGAGGAATATCAGTTAATAAACGACGACTTTGATCGATGCAAGCAAGTCCTTGTGGCCATGGATGGCGCACGCGCGGCTCCTATGATGGACCTTTTCCAAGCGCTTGGTAATGACAAGCATGACGCTGCCAAAGCCTCTATGAAAGAGTTTATCGAAGTAGCAGGCTTGCCTGAGGTGATACAGACACTGCAGATGATGCTCGTCTACGATGCAGCAGGTGATTACAAGGCTGTCCTAGATGAAGCCGAGAAAACTCCTGAGTACACCTATACCAATATGCCTGGCATATATGTCTACAAGGCCAGAGCACACAAGGCCCTTCGCCAGAAGGACAAAGCTCGAAAAGTCCTCGATCACCTCTTCAAGATGTGGGAAAATGCTGACAAGGAATCAAAGTACTATCAAGAAGCTCTCACCATGAGAAATGAGCTCGGCTGATGGCAACCCCTCGTACAGTGGCACTCCATACGCTAGGTTGCAAGCTCAACTATAGCGAATCTTCGCAGCTAGGTAGACAGCTCGAAGCCAAGGGATATGGTATAGTGCCCTTTCGGGCAAATGCAGATGTGTATGTCATCAACACCTGTTCTGTGACTGACTTTGCTGACCGAAAATGTCGCAAGGCCATACGGGATGCACGCCGCTCTAATCCCGAGGGGCTCGTGATCGTCACAGGATGCTATGCACAGCTCAAGCCCGAGGAAATCGCCCAGATAGATGGGGTAAATCTGGTCCTCGGTGCAGCGGAGAAGTGGCGCATGACCGAGTACATTGATGAGCTGGCGCATAGTCCTATGACAGGTATGGTACACTGTGGAGATATAGCTGATCATGTAGAGTTTTCTGGATCCTTTTCTGTAAAAGATCGTACACGCACATTTCTCAAGGTGCAGGACGGCTGCGACTACAAGTGTAGTTTTTGTACCATACCGCAGGCGCGTGGCGTGAGTCGCTCCATGCCGCTTGATCAAGTGATGACACAGATCAGCTACTTAGAGAATGAGAGTGATGTGCAAGAGATCGTCCTCACAGGAATCAATCTTGGCGACTACGGCATCCTTCCTGATGGGACGGGAAAGCTACGCCGCCAATTGACATTTCTTGACCTCATCAGAGAGATCGACGAGAAGTCATCCATACCGCGCTTCAGGATATCGAGTATCGAGCCCAATCTGTGTGATGATGAAGTGATAGAGATGGTGGCCGGATCACGTCGATTTATGCCACACTTTCATATGCCACTGCAGTCGGGAAGTCCAGAGATGTTGCGTAGCATGCGCAGGCGATATACCCGAGACCTCTATACAGAGCGTGTTCACAAGATCAAAGAGACCATGCCTCATGCGTGTATAGGTGTCGATGTCATCGTAGGATATCCTGGTGAGACGGATGCACATTTTGCGGACACGCAGCAGTACCTGGCAGGACTACCCATAGACTATCTCCATGTGTTCACCTACTCAGAGCGCGCTGGTACTCCAGCAACCGAGATGGCTGCCGCTGTGCCTATGCATATACGTCGCGAGCGAAATTCGATACTCCGAGCTCTATCGCATGATAAGAAGATGGCCTTCTACGATAGACATCGGCACAGTAGCAGGACGGTTCTCTGTGAGGCTAAGTCCTCAGATGAGCGTCACTGGGAAGGATATACGGATAATTATATCCGCGTGCTCCTAGACAAAGCTCACCATCAGCCCAATGAGCTCACCACTGTGCAGCTCTGCGATATCACCCCTGAGGGACTCATGACCTCTAGTATAGCAGCGACTGTAAGCTAGACCATCGCAGCATTCTTTCCTTCTATTCCAGTCCCCTCATCAGTCATGTGTTTGCGATAAGAACTTTCCAGATTTGACTTCTGCTGCTCCGTCAGCACCTTACCGGCGAGCTGAAAGAATGTCTGTTCTTCGTCCTTGAGATGGTGATAGACCTTCTCTCTGAGTTGCTTAGCTATGACAAGCCAGGCAGAACTGCTCATCTCCTTATCATCTAGCTTCTCTATGAGCTCATCGATCTCATGATGCTCTGCCACACCGTGACGAGCGTGATCCTGGGTCATATCATCTTTGATGAGAGGTACGTAGAAGTAGCGCTCTTCTGCATCAGCATGCACCTTGAGCTCGTCCTTGAGTTTTTGGTAGTAGGAATAGCGCGTCTTGGTATCGCCTGAGGTCTTCACGAGCCTATCACAGAGCTCGCGCTGTATATCATGGTCTTTTCTGATTGCTTCGAATATGGTCATAGTCTTGGAATTTGCTTGACCTTACCCGTGAGAAGGATAAAAGGTTTGGCGATCACTACCTCTATGCTATATCTCGAGGGACTCGATAGCGTCCCAGATGATCTCAGCGCTGCGATCCCAGCTGTAGTGATCCATACGTCCATGGCCTCTCTCTATCAACTCCGCGCGTAGTGCTGCATCCGTGGCTATACGCTTCATGGCGGCATTGATCTCAGTGATAGACTCGGGATCTACCAGAAGTGCCGCATCGCCAGCCACTTCTGGCATACTACTGCGATTGCTTGTGATCACTGGCACATCACAGGCCATTGCTTCTAAGATAGGTACCCCAAATCCTTCCTGTAGCGACACGTAGCAAAGACACAGTGCTGCTCCCATCACGCGCACCAGCTCAGCATCATCAATATAGCCAGTGAATATGATGTCCTCCTGGTAGGGACTCGCCTCATAGGTCTGCCGCATCTCTTCCGTCTTCCAGCTCGCTTGACCTACTATGACCAGCTTGGTACTACTTGTAGTATCTGTGGAGCGCAGTAAATCATAAGCCTTTATGAGACGCGATATGTTCTTGCGGGGATGCAGAGCTCCCACAAACAAATAGTACGGACTACTCTGAGTATACTTCTCTCTCGCGGCTGCGATTTCCTCAGGAGAGGACGGTCGGAAGATTGATCGCACACCATTGGGCGCCACGGGTATAGGCTCAGAGCTGAGACCGTACTGCGTGAGTTCCTTGCTCGTGGTCCGCGATACGGCCACTGTAAGATCCACGGCGCGGATATATCGCGGTACATAGTACTCATAGAAGCGCTGCACCAGGGCAGATACGGCAGTGCGATCATGCTTCCAGACTATGTCGTGACACACCATGATCTGTGGGCAAAGACTTCTACGCGCCACGGCAAGGCTAGCATGCCCGTCCATACTCAAAAACACATCTGGATCCTGCCGCGCCATCCATCGAGGAATTGCTTGCTCAAACCACAGATACCATAGCACAGGATGCCTCGCAGGTGGATGCAGGACATGCGCTACCACATTGCTTGCCGCAAGCAGACTATCATCATGCGATGATCTATCAAATAGCAGGTGAAACTCATGCTCGGGATGCAGATCTATGAGCCGCTTGAGGATCTGGTAGCAATAGTTGGCTACACCAGTCTGGTGCTTAGCCTCTAGCAAGAGTCGAGAATTGACGGCTATTTTCACCAGTGGAATGTTGAACTTTGTCCAAATTTAGTACATGTCTCAGGATAGCAAATACGAACGAGAAGATTACTGGTCAGAAGTGGGTGAAAGGATAGATGAGCGCGCTGGTGATAATGTCATCGCGGGTGACGATGAGCCATTTTACCGCTACAAGAGAGCCAAGCTAAAGGACATGCTACGGGAGCTAGCCATCGAGGGAAAGTCAGTCCTGGAGATAGGACCTGGTCCAGGAGGAAACCTCAAATTACTTAATCAAAAGAACCCGTCAAGACTGGCTGGTGCCGATATATCGAGTACCATGATAGCGCTGGCAAAAAAGAATATAGGGGATGAGAAGGTAGAGCTACACAAGACGGATGGTCACTTGCTACCTTTTGCAGATGGAGAGTTTGATCTGGTTTTCAGCTGTACGGTGCTTCAGCACAATACAGAAGAAGGACATATGGAACGGCTACTGAAAGAGATGTGCAGAGTCTCAGGTCATGAGGTGGTGCTCTTTGAGCAGACGCATCCTACCCTCAAAGGAGACGAGCTCTGTTACTGGCGCCCTGTCTCCTATTACACCCAGCTTGCAGAGTCGCACGGCTATGAGCTGGTAGATACGGATTACATTGATATCTATACGAGTTACCTCGTAGCAGGATTTTCCAGGAAGGTTCTCAATCCAAAGTCTCGGCAAGAAGGAGAGCCACTGACGCCTTTCTCCTTGGGAGTGCAGAAGGTATTTATGCCGATTACTAAAGCTCTAGATAGGGTCATCAAGCCAAAGACTGATCTGGCTAAGATGACATTT
>JAHDBH010000084.1 GCA_020630495.1 Saprospiraceae bacterium | reverse complement strand
GGATACTTGGCGCCATAGTCTTGCGCCACATGCGCTAGCTTGCGAGCATTAGTCTCCAGAAGGATTTCCTTGCGTCCGCAGTCGTACCAGCTATCGACTTTCATGGTACACATCTTGACCCCCTTCTTGAGCAGCACCTCGAGTCCATCCGTCAGCTGGTACTCCCCATGAGTCCTGGAGTCCTTAGCGATGTTGGAACCCAGAGCTTCCATCAGCATCTGCGTATTGTCAATCTTATAGATTCCAGCTATGGCGAGATTAGACTTAGGAATTTCTGGCTTCTCGATGAGTTTGGTGATACAGCGATCTTCGCTGAGTTCTACCACGCCAAATTGCCTTGGATCACTCACCTTCTGTACGCCCAGCATGGAGTGATTGCTTGCTAGGAAGGTCTGCAGATCCAAGTCTACTATCGTATCGCCAAGCACTATGACCATGGGACTGTCGTCCAAATGTTCCCTAGCTGTCCACACTGCATGCCCAAGGCCTAGTCGCTCCTGCTGCACCGCATAGCTCTTCTTGATGTCGGGATACTTGTCCTCCAGATATACCCTGATCTTATCTCCCATGTAACCCACCACAAAGACATACTCTGTAATGCCATGGTCTATCAACTTATCGATGATATGACTGATGATCGGCTTGCCAGCGATAGGAATGAGTGGCTTAGGCTGTGTGTAAGTGAGTGGACGCAACTGCGTGCCAGCACCTGCTACAGGAATGAGAGCTTTCATATGGTCGTATACTTCAAGCTATAAAAGTAGTTCTCGACCTATAGTTGTAAATAGACCTATACTGACCCACAAAAATCAGTAGATCCAAGTGTATGCGATATCACCATTGATAGCGAGTGCAATCTATCCCAAGCAACATGGTCTACTAGCCTCCGAGCGCTGCTGCGCCACCCACGATCTCAGAGAGCTCCCGCGTGATCGCTTCTTGACGAGCTTTATTGTAGGTAATTTTTAGCTCTTTCTTGAGATCTTCCGCATTTTCAGTAGCCTTGTCCATGGCAGTCATTCTAGCTCCATGCTCACTAGCATGTGTATCTAGAAGATATCTGAAAAATTGCGTCTTCATGATCATGGGAATCAGGTCAGCAAGAAGCTCCTCCTGTCCAGGCTCGTAGATATAGTCTGCTCTAGGACCAGAAGTTTTGTCCGCTGACTCACTAGGTGGCGCGATAGGAGCAAATGGTACGATCTCTGCAAACTGCATTGCCGCATTGCGAAATCTGCCGTAAGCCACATGTATCACATCGATCTCTCCCTCTACAAAGCTCTGCAGCATCTGCTCAGCAATTTCATATACACGCTCATAGCGTAGATCATTGAAGATCTCTACATCATCATTGTGAAATGTGGCCTTGGGATATCTCTTAGTCAAGAAATCCGCTGCCTTTTTTCCTATACACATGAGATGCAGATTACCAGCATCATATTGACTGCGATACTTGCCCTCTATGGTAGCGATTGCCGCCTTGATGATATTAGTATTGAAGGCTCCACATAGACCACGATTGGATGTGACCACAGCGATCATAGGGTGTACCACCTCGCGCTCCGCAGCCAAGTCTATACTCGACTCCGAGCCTACAGATTCCATCACATTACTGAGGATTTCTCCTAGCTTGATGGCATAGGGTCGCATCTGCGTGATAGCATTTTGCGCGCGGCGCAGCTTAGCAGCAGAGACCATTTTCATGGCCTTGGTGATCTGCTGTGTCGAGGTGACAGAGACTATACGTTCGCGAACTTCCTTGAGGTTTGCCATGCGGCTATGATCTTATGAAAACTGTGATACGAGATTACTTGCTACTTGCTCTAGAGTTGCCTTGGCATCATCTGTGAGCTTACCTTGACGCAGAGTTTCTAGCACACCTGCGTGACTGCTAGTGAGTTCTGTAAGGAATGCTTCTTCAAATTGCTTGATTCGATTCACTGGCACCTTACTCATGAGACCCTTGGTACCTAGATAGATGATTGCTATCTGCTGTTCCACAGGTACTGGTGAGTACTGAGGCTGCTTGAGGATCTCCACATTTCTGCGGCCTTTCTCGATGACGGACATAGTCGCAGCATCTAGATCTGAACCAAACTTAGCGAATGCCTCCAGACTACGGAACTGTGCCTGATCGAGCTTGAGCGTACCAGCTACTTTCTTCATCGACTTGATCTGCGCAGATCCACCCACACGCGATACCGAGATACCTACGTTGATCGCGGGACGCACACCAGCATTGAAGAGATTAGACTCGAGGAATATCTGGCCATCGGTGATGGAAATAACATTAGTAGGTATATAAGCGGATACATCACCTGCCTGCGTCTCGATGATCGGTAGTGCTGTCAGTGAACCTCCACCGCGGACGATGGGCTCGCCATTAGCATCTTTTGCATTTTTCAGAGAATCCGGAAGATCATTCATATTTCGGGCTATGCCATCATCAGCGATGACCTTAGCAGCGCGCTCTAGGAGACGGGAGTGCAGGTAAAACACGTCACCAGGATAGGCCTCGCGTCCTGGAGGTCTACGGAGAAGTAGTGACACCTCTCGGTAGGCTACAGCCTGCTTTGACAAATCATCAAATATGATCAGCGCTGGACGACCAGTATCGCGGAAAAACTCCCCGATAGATGCTCCCGCAAATGGCGCATAAAACTGTAGTGGCGCCGGATCACTGGCTGAGGCGCTTACGATAGTCGTGTAAGGCATCGCACCATTTTCCTCAAGCGTCTTAGCCACCTGAGCTACAGTAGATGCTTTCTGTCCTGATGCGACATAGATACAGTATACAGGTTCGCCTCTATCGTAGAACTCTTTTTGATTGATAATGGTGTCTATGGCGATGGCCGTCTTACCCGTCTGTCGGTCGCCGATGATCAGCTCACGCTGTCCTCTACCGATAGGAATCATGGCATCGATCGCCTTGATACCTGTCTGCAGCGGCTCATCTACCGGCTGACGATAGATCACACCAGGAGCCTTGCGCTCTAGCGGCATCTCATAGGTAGTCCCAGCTATAGGACCTTTACCATCAATAGGCTCACCTAGTGGATTCACTACTCGACCGCACATGCCCTCTCCTACACGCAGGGAGGCAATACGACCCGTACGCTTAGCGGTATCGCCCTCACGGAGACCTTCGCTGGCTCCCAGAAGTACTACACCCACATTATCTTCCTCTAGATTGAGGACGATGGCTTGTACGCCGTTCTCAAATTCTACGAGCTCACCTGATTGGACATTGCTGAGTCCATAGATGCGCGCGATACCGTCACCTACTTGCAGTACTGAGCCTACTTCCTGTAGCTCGGCATCTGTCTTGAAGCCTGAGAGTTGCTCTCTCAGTATCGCTGATATTTCTCCTGGTTTTACCTCGACCATTTATCTTGTATTTAGAATTTTTTTTGAAAGGAATCGTCAGTGAATGTGCTGCGAAGCTTATCGAGTTTCCCACGTACGCTCGCATCGTACTGCGTATCCGCTATATCTAAGACAAAACCTCCGATGAGGTCTTGATCTATGGTTGTCTCTATCTGTATATCTGGATGTGTCACACCGCTCTGAAGGATCTTTGCCTTGAGCTCCGCGAGTCTCGCATCATCTAGTGGTGCTGCCGATGTCACTTTGACTATACTGCGGCGCTTGAGCTCATTGTACTGCTGATCAAAGGCTGTCACGACAGCTGGCAAAGACGACTCTCGACCCTTAGAGATGAGGATATCAATAAACTTACTCGTGACCTCACTCACTTTTCCATGGAGGATAGATGAGAGGACGCTTTTCTTTTTGTCAGCGCTGATGATGGGACTCTTGAGCATAAGTGACAACTCACGATGCCCAAACATGGTCGCGAGCGTAGACATATCCTCCTTGACCGTGTCGATCTGCGAGGTGCTCATGGCGTGATCTACAAGAGACTTTGCGTAGCGCTGTGCAATTCTTTCTGCTGACATGTGCTTTGCTTAGTTGAGTCGTATATCGTCTACGAGCTTATTGACATATTGCTGCTGCTCGGGGCTGCCAGCTAGTTCCTTCTTGAGAACTTTCTCGGCGATCTGAAGGGCCATGAGACCTACTTCATTTTGCACTTCCTGCATGGCAGCATTTTTCTGATTGGTAATTTCAAGTCTTGCGCCCTCCAGGATTTTACCAGCTTCTTCCTTGGCCTTGTCCTTGGCCTCATTGACCATACGAGTACTGGTATCCTTTGCCTCTTTGAGGATTTTTACTTTTTCCTCTCTAGCTTCGGCGAGCAATCGATCATTCTCAGCCTGTAGATTGGCCATTTCGGCCTTGGCGCGATCAGCAGCATCGAGTGCATCCTGAATATCCGTTTCACGCTTGCGGAGTGCCTCAGCGATAGGCTTAAAGGCAAATTTTCCGATAAGTAACCAGAAAAGTAAAAAGACTACGACCGTCCAGAAGAGCAATCCGAAGTCTGGCTTTATTACATCAAAATCTGCTAGAGCAAAAATCATAAGTTCAATTTTCTAAAAAAAGTCCAGGAGCGCCGACCAACCGTCTTTAGCTCCTGGACAAGTCGTTCATTAATTTCGCTGTACTAGGCAACGAGAAATGCAAATACGATGGCAATCAGAGCAGCACCCTCGATGAGGGCAGCGATCAAGATCATATTTGATCTGATGTCACCTACTGCTTCTGGCTGACGTGCGATTGCTTCCATAGCTTTACCACCGATACTAGCAAGACCGATACCTGCTCCGATGACTGCTAGTCCCATTCCTATTGCTGCAATTGAACCTCCCATAATCTGAAATTTATAGATATGAATAATTAATGTGCTCCCTCATGTGCATGATCGTCTTCTATAGCCGCTCCTAGATAGGAAGTGGTCAATATCGTAAAGACAAATGCTTGTATAAATGCCACTAGCAACTCGATCGCCATCATAAACATCGTCAGCAAGACTGTAGGTATAGAAGAGCCATATGCTCCTGCTGGTACTGTACCACTCTTACCAAAGATGAAAATAAAACTTACGAATATGATGATCACCATGTGCCCCGCCGTGATGTTGGCAAAGAGACGCAGTGCTAGTGTGATTGGCTTGATGAATAGACCGAGTGCCTCTACAGGTGTGAGGATGACCTTGACCCAGGCTGGCACGCCTGGCATCCAGAAGACGTGCTCCCAGTAGTGCTTATTACCATTGATATTAACCACGATAAAAGCGAATATGGCCAGGACTGCTGTAAAAGCGAGATTTCCCGTCACATTGGATCCTCCCAAAAACGGTATCTGACCCCATAGATTGAGCCCCAGTATAAAGAAGAATAGGGACATCAAGAAAGGGATAAACTTCAAGTAGTGCTCTCCCAAAAAGGGCTTGGCGACTTCATCTTGGATGAAAACAAATATCGGCTCTAGAAAACCCTGTAGGCCGCTAGGAGCACGATCAGGATTACTCTTGTACCTGCTTGCCACTGCACGAAATACAAAAAACATAATCAAGAATACCGCGAGCATGCTCACTACATTCTTAGTGATGCTAAAATCATAGAAACCAGTGATACCACCACCGAATAGGCCAAAATCTGCTGTACTCTTGGACTCAAGCGGATAGAGCTTGTCCTGATAGCACATGGCTGAGTGGCCTTCGCTATCGTGACCTATCTCTACACCCTCTACCAGACCATCTGGGAAATTATCATCATCTACTCGCTTGATCGATCCACCGTCTAGGACATATCCATTGTAAGCGTGAGTTCCTGTGCCATGAGCGTCATAGTGAAACTTGCTACTCATAAAGAAATCCCAACCCTCACCTGGTGCATAGACGATGCATGGGAGTGGTATGCCAAATGGCCCTACACTATATATATTAGCGTCAGCGATGTGGTGAAAAGCCGTGGCACCTGGGTCAAAATCTCCTCCGTGATGACCGTGTAGACCACATCCCAGCTGATGGTGCCCGCCCTCGCCATGGTCCACCACATGCGGATGATCATGACCAGAGTGATCCTGTCCATCTCCGTGATCCGTGTGATCGTGCTGCGCCACTGCCAGCGAGCAGAGTAAGCAGGCTACTAGTAAGAAAGTAAGGCGAATTGTATTCAAGTCTGGAGGCTTTTCAAATTTCGGTGCAAAGGTAGCTGTAATAGTGCGTATATCATAGCCTCTCTGAGAATCTTTTCACCACCTCAGTGCATCGCTCTAGAGCGACCGTGCCGCAGACGCATTTGGCGCTTGACGCCTCCCTGCATACACAATTATTGCACCTTTATACCTTGCATCCCTCACCACCTCATGACTAGTCCATGGCGCATACACGATATCGATCCTCATGGGGTCTATGCGTATGATTCTCCATCGATCATTCCTGATGAGATGCGTGGTGTGTGGCTCGAGGAAGCAAGGCAGCCAGTCGTGTACCGCTGCACGAGCTGTGGAGAGATGAGTCCTGACCTACGCAGCATACCGCTCGTAGGTCACATCCACCCAAGGACTAGTGTACGACACGGCGGCTTACCCCATCTATATAGTACTAGACCATGGACTATCGAGTGCCCTCAGTGCCACAGCATATATATCCTCTCCAATGGCTGGATCGAACCCAATAATGGGAGGATGCTCAGTGTCCTAGATGACCTGCATCGGATACGGCTGCTGGAGTCGATCACAGATCCGCTGGTAGTCCCTATGCCTGATCTCGATGGCGAGAAGAAGCGGCGTGTGGGCTATCACCCTCGCAGATACTGGGATGTATTTCTCAGATTGGCTCATACTGAGATTCGCTTCACGGTCGAGAGTCTATATGGTCGGCGTATAGCCTCTGGGCCTGCGTGCTTTGAGGTGCTACTGAGCGAGCTTCCTTATGAGTCGCCTTTCGGCAAAATACGCGCTGCACAGTCCTACATCTCAGATGTACCAGCCTCCCTTCTGCGTGATCTATGCTCAGAGGCTCTAGAGTCCATCATCCAGCGTATGCTCTCAGTTCGTACCTGCCTGGTCAGATCTACAGCCGCCTACATCAGTGGCATGCGCATAGCGTACGCATCACCCAGTACTGCAGAGGAGCTCTATTCTCCCGAGCTCTCCCAGGCTGTAGAAGCACTTCTCTGGTCTATCTACACGGAAGATGATCTGGCTATGGTACCTGGATTGCAGGTCAAAGATTTGCTCACATGACCTCCTCATCTCGCTTTCGTCTGGCACTGGTGCTGCTATCACTTGCAGCTCTTGCCGTACGCCTCTATATCTGGGATCAGGAGGCATATCTACATACTTGGGATGAGAAATTTCATGCACTAGTCGCTAAGAATATGACGACCAGCCCGCTCGTGCCTCGCTTATATCCTGAAGCACTGATCGACTATGACTATAAGGACTGGACGGCTAACCACATCTGGCTACATAAGATGCCGTTATTCCTTTGGGAGAGCGCTCTGTCCATGAAGGCATTTGGCGTAAGCCTCTTTACCCTCCGTCTACCTAGCTTGATCAAAATCACCCTACTGCCACTATTGGTGGCCCATCTCGCGGAGCGCTTAGTGGATCGGCGGACGGCACTCATAGCCTGCCTCTTTGCGGCATTTTCCTTTCAGCTGAGCATGACCGGCGTGGGAGCACTTACCACTGATCACAGTGATATTTCACTTCTTTTCTACTTCACTGTGGCCTTGCTCAGCGGCTATCTGTACCTTGACGGCAGTCAGCGCAGATATCTACTAGGTCTCATCATAGCCTCGGCTGCGGCGATGATGAGCAAGTGGATCATCGGCTTAGCTCCTATATTGATCACACTGATGGCGGCTGCGCTCACGCAGAGATATGATCATCTGCCGCGATTACTGTGTGCCATACTCTTCAGTGCTGCTCCCCTGGCGGTATGGATGATTTATACCCATCACGCCTTTCCGATAGAGGCGAGCTATGAGCTAGGTCAACTCGGAGCTCACGCCAGCTCCGCGGTTGAGGGCCATCACGGAGGCGCTGACTTTTACCCGTCATCGCTATTTGATCAGTACGGACCGCTAGTGTTTATATGCTTTTTGCTAGCGACATATTCTTATAGGCGCTCTAGACTTAGGCTCTACTACCTCATACTAGTGCCTATCACCATTGTCGCTGTATTTTCTGCGATGAGCACTAAGATGCACAATTATATCCTGATCGCAAGTCCGCTGCTATGGATCACGATGTCCGCAGCTTTGGTCAACTTGAGTCGCGCGATCAAAGCTCGTGGGCTACGGTCTTTTCTGTTGTCTTGTCTAGTGCTGATATCACTCTGGTCTATAGCTAAGCCTGATGTGGTCCATAGGTATCTTCATCAAGACGTGGTGGGTCACTTTATCCGTATCCCTGATCGCGAGCGCCAGCTCCAGATGACTGCATCTATAAGAGAACTTGACATTCCTGATGGCGCCGTCATCACAGGTGCACAGAGCTACGACTATATCGATTTCATGTATTATCATGATGTGCTAGCTTATCCATCCTTAAGTCCTGTCCAGCTGGCAGGACTCGCGCATGATCGAGCTGTATATCAGGCGAAGTATCCACCACGAGATAGCTCAACAGAAAACAAGTATAGCGTGCGACTTGTCTCTATCTCAAATAAGTAATTTATAGATACACCGTTACCCATTGTATCTACTCGGAACCACACAGAACATGGCTAAGCGGGAATGAAAGTCTCGCCTTCAACGTATATATACCTTCTCATCCACTCCGCTACTATGAATCACGACCGCATCAAAGAAAAGCTCAATATACTCGCAGATGCGGCGAAGTATGACGTCTCATGTAGCTCTAGCGGAAGTGACAGAAAAAACACCAATAAAGGCCTCGGAAATGCCTCTGGCACAGGCATCTGTCACACGTATACAGCTGACGGTCGCTGCGTCTCACTACTCAAAATTCTGCTCACCAATCATTGCATATTTGACTGCGCCTACTGCGTGACTCGCAAAAGCAACGACATAAAGCGCGCAGCCTTTAAGGTACAGGAAGTGGTGGATCTGACGATGAACTTCTATCGTCGCAATTACATCGAGGGACTGTTCCTCAGCTCAGGCATATTTAAGAGTGCAGACTATACGATGGAGCGCTTAGTGGCTGTCGCCAAAAAGCTACGCGAAGAAGAAAACTTTAACGGATACATTCACCTCAAGTCCATACCTGGTGCGAGTGATGAACTCATGCGCGAGGCAGGACTGTACGCTGATCGACTGAGCGTGAATATAGAGATACCCACGGCAGAGGGATTAAAAAAATTAGCGCCAGATAAAAATCGTACTGACTTCCTCAAGCCTATGGCCAAGGTGCGCAATGAAATCATCCAGTACAAAGAGGAAAAGAAAATCATCAAAAGCACTCCGAAGTATGCCCCGGCAGGTCAGAGTACCCAGATGATCGTGGGAGCAAGTGGTGAAAATGATATGCAGATCATGTACACCTCAGATTATTTTTATAAAAAATATCAGCTACGTCGCGTCTATTACTCTGGCTACGTACCGATATCCAATGATAGCCGCTTGCCTGCCATAGGGACGGAAGTGCCCATGCTCAGAGAAAATCGACTGTACCAGACAGATTGGTTGCTGCGCTTCTATGGATTTGATGTACAAGAAATACTCAATGATCAGCATAAAAATCTTGACCTAGATGTAGATCCCAAGCTCGGCTGGGCTCTGCGAAATATGGATCAGTTTCCCGTGGACATCAATACTGCTGACAAGCGTATGCTCGCTCGTGTACCAGGGCTTGGAATCAGAAGCGTCAACAAGATTCTCTACGCGCGCCGCTTCCGAAAACTCAATTGGGAAAATCTGAAGAAAATAGGAGTAGCACTCAATCGAGCTCGCTACTTCATGACGTGCGATAGCGCACTATTTGAATC
>JAHDBH010000083.1 GCA_020630495.1 Saprospiraceae bacterium | reverse complement strand
TTTGATCTTGCTGTCCAGGTGATAGATCAGAGATTCTGGTGCTGTGTCCGGCTTTGGGTTTAGCGATGTAGATATGCGGCTGCTTATCTCGTGGGACGTAGGCGCAGGCGGCCCATGGATCATAGGCGCCGTGTATATAGATCATTCGCTTTCCCTTGCGATCTAGCCGCTTGATGATCCGTGGCATGTAGTCCTCATCATATGTGAGCGGTGCGTCGTCTGGTCCAAAATCAAGATTATCGTAGCTATCAGCAGGATCCGAGAGCAAGTCCGCGAGATGGTCCGTCAGGAAACCGTAGTAGCCGTTCTCTGTGACAAATTGGTAAAACGCTGGAAGGTAGTACTCATACGAAGCATCACTGTAAAATGCGTAGCTCACAATCGCTTCCAGATAAGCAAAGACCTCCCTTGCGCTAGCATCCGCACGAGGAATATCGCCGCAGTCATGCGCATACTGCCAGAAGCTAAAAGGCAGCTCCAGCACGGCATACTCATGGGCACGTCTGTGGCTTACATGTGTGAATGCTAGTTCCTGTGCCCTAGCAAGCGAATCGATCATGGGCATGATCTCATCTGTCTTACGTAGCGCTAGTCGCTGGAAGGCTCGGAGAGATGCTCGGCACTCTTCAGTCCCTACCGTCATGAGATGCTCATCCATGCGCTTGTCCTCCTGAGCGTAGGGCAGTGGCCCTACGTAGGAGACGGTGGCGCAGACATCTCTGGGATAGCGAGCACGATAGATACAGGCGGTCGTACCGCCTTTAGAGATTCCCGTGGAGACCCAGTCGCCCTTGTAGATCTTACCGAGAGACTTCCTGATATAGTGAAGATCTTCTGCAGCTTGATCATTCGTCAAGAGCGACCAGTCGTAGTCTGTGGGTATAGACTTACCGTAGTATCTATATTCTACGATGACCAGATTAGCCTCTAGCATATCGGCAAGCTCATAGGATCTCCAGCCCGCAGCATATCCGCTGGTGACATAGACTGTGGGAGCGTCTGCGCTGCGATGACCTATCCATATCCGCTGATAGAATGAGTCAATCTGACGCGAATCATGATCTTGATCCTGTAGGATACGTAGTTCTAGCACCTGCTCATAGTCATCCGGCGTGGGTAGGAGTGTGTACTCTGAGAAGTGAAGATGCTTGCGGACTTGCTCTATCAGTTCCAAGGACTGGGCATTAAGACTGCACCCAAAGAGCATAAGACATAGGAGGAAACCTGTGATTTTCATTTTGTGAAAATAGTCACATCTCAAGGCTCTTAGACTATCGCGGAGCGAGTAAAAGATAATTAAAAACTATCTGGTCAACTGCCACAGACTCTTTTGTCCCACTTCACAGCCTGCTATTGATTGCGACGGTATTGAGTGAAATTGACGTGAACTATACAAATCAAATGGTGATGAATTATCTAAACGAGTTGTTAAAATCACGTCTTGCATAAAAAATTAAAATTTAACAATAATCAATATCTACTAATCTACATGATCATGTAACAAAATTCACTGCGTATGAAAAATCTCATTTACTTTTTTCTTTTTCTCTCTTCTGGAATTATTCATGCACAGTCAAAAATTACAGGAACCGTTACAGATCATTCTCTAGGCGACGCTCTGATAGGTGCTACTGTGGAATTATATAATGACACTGGTTTCAATATTGTAGCAGTCACAGATCTCGAAGGCCAGTACCTATTATCACAGATAGATACAGGACAGTATTTCTTAATGATTAATTACGTGGGCTATATAAGTCAACAGGTGGAATTAACGATAGCTACAGATACTACAATAAATTTGAGTTTTCAGATGAACATGGGTGTCCAACTTGACGAGCTGGTTGTCACGGGTTACAGAGTATCTGCAAATAGAGTGTCGTGTAGTCAATCTGCTTATACGGTCAGCGGATCTAAGGCAAATAGAAGTCGATCCAAAAAGAGAACTTCTCCTTCTCGTTTATCTGATTCTCATAGGGAAAACTATGTAGCATGGAGTGCAAATAAATTTAGATCTCCTGTAGCAGCGCCGTATAGTACATTTTCGATTGATGTAGACCATGCTGCTTATACTCGGGGTCGAAGAGCCTTAAAAGAGGATAGGCTACCTCCCGCTGAGTCAGTCCGACTGGAAGAATACATCAACTACTTCGACTATGCATCTGCCGATTTCAGTCAAGGCGAGCCTGTGGTAATCGAGACAGAATATACCCAATCTTCTAGAAGTAAGGATGTCAATATACTCCGAGTAAAAATCGAAGGCAAAGCAATAGCGTCTACGGCCAATGAGAGAAACAATTTGGTCTTCTTGCTGGATGTATCAGGATCTATGGCAGGAGAAGATCGACTGGACCGAATAGTAAATGGTATCAAGGATATGATATCCTCTCTTGACTCACAAGACATGATATCTATTGTAGTATATGCTGGGCAAGCTGTGGAAAGATTACCTGCGACTAAAGTAGCTGATAAAACAAAAATTTTGGATGTACTTTCCAGTTTGCAAGCAGCTGGCTCTACTGCTGGTGAGGACGGATTAAAGATGGCATATGTCGCTGCACGTAAGTCATTTATTCCAGAAGGAAATAATAGGATCATTCTTGCTACAGATGGAGATTTTAATGTAGGCAAGAAGACGGAGACGGAGGTAAAAGAGTTAATCAGTAATGAGGCAAAAGGAGGCATATATTTTACGGTGCTCGGGGTAGGTACTGATAACTTCCAAGATAGGATGCTAGAAGCGATAGCAAGATCAGGGCAGGGCAGTTATTACTACCTGGATTCTGATAAGGAAGCAAGCAGGGTATTGACCTACGGACTTACTTCTCATCTGAAAACCATAGCGAGAAACGTAAAGCTTCAGATCGAGTTTAATCCTGACCGCGTCCAGGCATATCGACTACTTGGCTACGAGAGTCGTCTGCTCGATGCAGAGGACTTTAATGATGATAAGATCGATGCTGCTGAGTTAGGTGTGGGACAGCAAGTTACAGCACTGTATGAAATAGTACCGATAGGTGCGGACAATCACTACAGTACTTCTGTGGACGCACCTAGGTACGCAAGGACAAAAAAGACACGCCGCGCTGTGTCTGGTGAGTTATGCTCTATCAAGTTACGATATAAGGAGCCTAAGGGAATACGAAGTGATAAGATTGAGACCTATGTCTCATACCAGCCAGCGCCATCTATGTCAGAGGATATGAGGCTATCAGTAGCGGTGGCCACTTGGGCGATGTGTCTACGACAAGACGATCAATCTGAAGGATACAGTCTAGGAGACGCAATCGCACTTGCTCGAGAACTATCCGAGACGTCAGATGATGATAAGCTCCGAGAGTTAGTAGATCTCATGGAGATAAGCTCAGATCTTCTGGCTCAGGTCGATTGATGCAGTAAGGTCAGTAGTATTTTCAATTAGCAAAAAGAAAGGCCCGCTTCAGATGACTGAAGCGGGCCTTTGTGATGAGGTCGGGAGCGGATTTGAACCGCCGTACAAGGTTTTGCAGACCTCTGCCTAACCACTCGGCCACCCGACCTTGTATCCTGTAACAAGGCTGTCTACATTGCTGAGAAGACTTCGCTACAGGAGAGCAAAGTTAATATCATTTCGCCGCTGTGGGTTCACTCACGCAGCAAGAAAAAAAAGCCGGGATCATCAGAAGTTGATTGAAGTAGGTTCTCGTCACTCCTCTTTATTACAATCAGGATTGGTTTATTGTCCCTGACGATCCCAGGCTCAAGGTTGTAAGTTATGGCCCTAGGGCCTATGGTCTACGACCTACCCTATGGTTAAGGGCGGTCGAAGGTATGTAAATTGTATCGTTCTATACAAGAAATTAACGCTTGTGCGTATTTATCATTGGTAGCGTAGCCACAGGCCTTTAATCCGTGGCACCACGCTGCGTAATCGTCTCTGCTGTAAGTGAATAAGACAGCATATCTGTCTCTATACTTGAGGAATAGACTGTGATCTCTGAAGGATTCTTCCACGCTCGTATAGTTGCGAAAGCAGCTTGGGACCAGTTCGCCCGCACTATTGCGATCATCATCTATATAGTAGTAGGTAGGGCCTTCCCACGATTGCTTGCACTTGATGCCAAAGTGATTGTGCGCTCTACGGGCCAGTATGCTGCTGCCAGCATTGGTCTCTATGAGGCCTTGCGCTAGTATCACGCTGGCTGGGATGCCGTAGGCGGCGCTCTCAGCTTGAGCGAGGTGCGAATAGAGCTGTATGTACTGATGGTAGGCTCTTTCCTTGTCGCTCATAGGCATGGAAAAGCTGCTGCAAATCACAGCGATCAATAGGATGATGGCGTATTTCCCCATAGGACTCTACCATATCCAAAAGTCGTGCCAAGAGCTAGTTCGTTTCTTGCATTTTGCGGACACGCGTCAGCAGAGCCTGCTTAGGCATGAGGCCTACGGATTTCATCATCATCTTTTGGCCCCAGCTCACTCCGGCGATCACATCGAGCTTTCCCTCCATCATGGCTTCATAGCCAGCGAGGGCCACGTCGTGTGCTGAGAATGCTTTAGCAAATAGGTCTGTATTCTCCATGTCTGCCCGCTGCGCAAACTCCGTATCTGTAGCTCCAGGCATCAGGGATGTCACCGTGACCTTAGTGTCATGAAGCTCCTCTGCAATGGCATTGCTGAAGCTGGTGACATAGGCCTTTGTCGCAAAGTACACTGCTTGTAGTGGTCCAGGCATGAGGCTAGCGGTAGAGCTCACATTGAGCACGCGACCACTATTACGCTCGACCATAGCGGGAAGGAACTTGCGAGTGATGTCCGTGAGTGCGACGATATTGAGCTTGATCATACTCAGATCTGACTCCCAGGTGCGCTCGTGAAACTTCCCACGACCGCCAAAGCCAGCATTATTGATCAAGTAGTCTATCGTGATACCCTTGCCGTCAATGATGTCGTAGAGCTCTCTGGCTGCAGACTCCTCCGTCAGATCCATGTCTACTACGAGCACTTCGCGGTTGTACTTGCTTTCGATATCTTGTTTTAAGCTGTTGAGCTTTTCTTTTCTTCTTGCTACGATGACGAGATCGCCGGTCTTTTCTGCGTGGATCTTGGCTAGTTCTGCGCCTATGCCACTGCTTGCGCCTGTGATGAGTGCTGTGTTTTTCATGAAGTTTCGATTTTGTACTTACCTGACGGATAGGTGATCAGTATGTTCTATTCGTGAGAGAATACCTTTGGTAAATCACGTGTGAGTATTGGCTATTGTAGCCATACTCCTGCGAAAGTCAATAGACACCATGGCCCACAGCATTCCAGGAGATCTATATTCCGACTCAGAGGCGCATCTCAGAAAAGATCCGGTGCTAGCAGGCATCATGGATCAGCTAGACGTATTGCCGGATAGGAGACAGGTGCACGGATCTATAGCCAGAGGACTGCTATCCGCTATCATAGGACAGCAGATATCTCTGCAAGCTGCGACCAGCATCAAAGCGCGGTTTACAGATATCTATGACGGTGATTGGCCGACTGCTGAGCAAGTACTTGCCACAGATACAGAAACTCTGCGAGCCGTAGGTCTATCTCGAAGTAAGGTAGACTACGTGCGGTCAATCGCAGAATATCTGCTAGAGCACTCAGAGGAGGAGCTGCGAGGGCTACCTGATGACGAACTAGAAGCGAGTCTCCTGCAAGTGCGCGGAGTAGGGCCATGGACAGTACACATGCTCATGATGTTTACACTCCACAGGACAGATGTCCTGCCGCTGGGAGACTTGGTGATCCGTCAGATGATCGCGCATCACTATGGTCTGGATCTGAAAGCAAAGACTTTTAAGAAGCAAGCGAGAGCCCTAGCAGAAGCGTGGAGACCGTATAGATCTCACGCCTGCTTTTTGCTATGGGCAAGTTACCGACTGATGAAGGAACAGAAGTAGCCAAGTCAAGCCGCTCATCAGGCTTACATATACGATGAACATAGAGAATATTATTCGCGCATATGCCAAAAAACAAAACCACCCCAACGCAAGTCAAGGTCATCGAATTTATCAACGACTATGTTGACAAAGACCAGAAGAAAGCGGACAGCCTGCAGCTGATCGAGCTCATGCGGCAATGGTCTGGATATGAGCCTCAGATGTGGGGACCGACCATAGTGGGTTTTGGGAGTTATCACTACAAGTATGCAAGCGGTCACGAGGGTGACGCGCCTATACTGGGATTCTCTCCTCGCAAGGCACAGTTTTCCCTGTACATCTACTCCAAGACGGACAGAAGCGATGAGCTCCTAGGGAAGCTGGGCAAGTTTACCATGGGCAAGGCCTGCATATATGTAAAGAAGCTCGCGGATATAGATCTCAAAGTTCTGGAAGCACTCTGTGCTGAGACCATCGCCTATCTCCATGAGCATCACGAATGCTCGTGCAGATCGTGAGTCCAGCACTATCTGCCCCTCACCTAGTTAGTCTACGTGCCAAGGTCATCACCGTCAGTCTCATAGAGAGTGTTGATAGGGATGACCTAAAGCTGACCAGCTCAGCACAGGACCATCTAAGATTGTACATCTTTACCACGTGAAATCACTTCCAGATCGTACAGTCCTTCACTACAGGGGACATCAGCGTGGCCCGCTCATCATCATCATGGGTGGTGTCCACGGCAATGAGCCCGCGGGTATCCATGCACTCAAGGAGGTACAGCGGATGCTGGACTATGAGCCTGAGATGAATTCGGAGTTCAGATTTTGTGGTCAGGTGGTGGGGCTGATAGGTAATCTCAGAGCGGTAAGCATAGGCGAGCGATACATCGATGTGGACCTCAACCGCTCCTGGCTGTCACATCATCTAGACAGAGCGCTTGGAGATGAGGATGATTTTTTGCTGAGCGAGGAGAAAGAGATGCGCGAGATCCTTTCCACCATTGATCAGCACATAGACACCTACAAACCAGAAAAAATCTATCTCCTAGATATCCACACCACCTCCGCCAAAGCCGGCCTCTTCACCATAGTCAGCGATGATCCAGAAAGTCGGCGCATAGGTATGGATATGCACGCTCCCGTGATACTAGGCATGATACAGGGAATCCAGGGGACCCTCATGAAGCACTTTACTGATAGCTACCGCGGTATACCTGTGGTCACGGCCACTTTTGAGGGAGGTCAGCACCGTGAGCCAAAGTCTGTGAGCAGATCGGTCAGTGCCATCATCAATTTTTTGCGATCAGCATCAGCAGTCTATCCGCATGATGTGGAGTCAAAGCATGACGATCTACTCGCTGCAGACACCGCCTACCTTCCACGACTCGCCGAGCTCATCTACTCGCACAAGATACTCCCAGATGATGGCTTCCGTATGAAGCCAGGCTATAGAAACTTTCAGCCTATCTACAGCGGTGAGCATCTGGCTGATACCATAGACGGTCCCGTACTAGCACAGTATGACGGACTCATACTCATGCCGCTCTATCAGCGCAAAGGCACAGACGGCTACTACATCATCAAAGAACTAGAGTCACGTGCAAGTATCTGAAGACATGATGCGGCAGGCCATGGAGCTCTGTGAGCAAGGCGCATTGCCAGCAGACCTGCCCATAGATCAATATGAGCTCTACCTAGAGCACGTAGGCTACGACTTACTCACGCCAGATGATCAGCAGGCACTTGACTACGTGCTCATGAGTCTATGGACAGCCATGCAGGCAGCGGAGATGGAGCCGAGCATAGATCCCGCTATCATGGACGATCTCAGTGAGCGTCTCTGGAAAGAGTATGAGCTCAGCTATGATCAGGATCTGTCAGCTTACATCAATCACTGCTTCCAGCAGTGCGCAGAAGAAGAGATGCTAGCACTCATAGAAGACAGCCTTCCCGAGGATGACGCTAAGGAACCCAAGGCGCTGATCTGGATGGCGGCTTATCAGCTGGTGATGAGCGGCACTACAGGTGAGTAGATCGTTATCATAATCTTATACTCGGTTAAGGATCTGATAATGTGCTTGCTATAAGCGCTGGGGCCCCGCATCTTAGCTGGACATCAGATGACCCCAGCTCATGAATATTCATCTACTCTACCTCTCTCTTGCCCTTATCCTCATAGGACTGAGCTCCTGTAATGATGATCCATGTATACGAGGATCGCGCTACACCATCTCCGAGAGTAGATCCATAGGCGGCTATGACGCCGTGGATGTAAGAGACGGTATCGATGTAGCAGTCTACGGGGCGAGCTACTATGAGGTGGTCGTCACAGGAGATGATAATATCGTGCCCTTCATAGACACAGATGTGCGCGGAGGTGCTCTGAGGATCACTATGGATGGAGGATGCTATGAGGACTATGATGCCTATGTGGAGGTCTATATGCCAGAGGTGGTCTATGTAGAGACGCGCCAAGGAAGTGACGTGCTCGTGGAAGGATACTATGGTCAGAGAGATCTCACCATCGATGCACGTGGTCCAGGAGATGTGACGCTCATAGGCTATGTAGACGAGCTCTACCTAGACAAGAGCGGTACGGGTGATGTCTATGGCTATGGCCTGGAGACGCTGGTCACATACCTAGACAAGAGCGGCTCAGGAGATCTAGAGATACTGGCGCTAGACGAGATCGTAGGCGACATGAGCGGCAGTGGCGACCTCTACTATCGCGCCTATCCTGCGATCAGCTTGGAGAAGTCTGGCACAGGCGACATCATTAATGACAACTAGAGCGTCTTGAGATACTCCAGCAGATCAGCTCGGTCTTGATCGGATAGACCGTCTCCGTAGGTATGCCCTTGATTGCCGTAGCCCAGTACATCAGTATCGTAGACATCCGTCCCACCTGGACCTGACTCCACAGTGTGCACCCAGCCCACGGCGTCTTGATCATACTCACGATTATCGCTGTCTCTAGACCAGTAATCGGGACGGGTAGAGCTCTGGAGTAGGGCGGCGAGCGTGGGTATGGAGCCATTGTGCAAGTAGGGGGCTGTCGCCCAAATGCCATCTAGGGGTGGAGCCACGTAGCCTAGTTCTGCAGCGCGATATTCATCATAAAGACTTGTCTCACCTACCCAGCTATCCTGTATCCACTGTAGAAAGTCTGGTTCCTCTATGAAGTATCTCGCGTAGGCTGCATCCGTACCTATCTCATCCATATGTACAAGCAGATTGGGATAGTCATCTGGTGTACCGTGGCAGGAGGAGCAGTGGAAGTCGTAGACGCTTTTGCCCGACAGGGCCCTCATATCATCCACAGGAAATGGATACTCTGGCGCCTCTAGTTCCTGTATCCAAGCGAGGATATCGTCAAAGTTGTTATTGATATCATCAGCCTGCGCCTCATCCGTCACGCCGACTACCATGGCTTGCTGTAAGAGCCGAGTAAAGTCGCCACGTCCCATACCATTGTAGTACAGCGCGTGTTTTTTGTCCACATTCCAGAGTGGCGGCACATCAGAGAAGTATCCCTGCTCAGGCGGTGTGAATACCGGCTCATCCTGCCAGGTCATGTCCTGAGGATCACGCTGAGATACCGCCGCTTCCTCAATCCTAAATGCTGGATTGAGCCCTACAAATGGCGTCACGCTATACGGTGATATGCGCCGCGTGCCTAGGTAAAACGGCTCGAAGGCCTCGTACTCTGGACTGTCTTCGCCATGAACGGCTACGACAAATGATCGCAGCAGGTCAGAACTTCCAGACATGTCCCGCGTGAAGTCCGAGTAAGAATCCCCCAGACCTATGACATACTCACCATTGATCGTAGAGGCATGGCAGCCTAGACAGTTGAGCCCACCTACTACTCGCACGCCATTTGGCGCATCAAATGCCGTGAACTCAGGTGGAATGATGGCATTGTCACCATCACGCCCGAGGATGTTTTCTTCATCTCTGAAGAGTGTGGTATAGACATCATAGGGTATCCCGCTGCCTACATAGTCTCCTGTGATGAGGTAGTCATAGCCTGCAGCGGCGTTCCCAGATGTGACCTGAGGGCTGGCAGGTATAGCGGACGTGCCTGGAGGCAGGGTAGGTGTAGGAGTGGGTGGCTCAGGTTGCATGCGATCACATGATGAGATGAGGAGCAGGAGTGTCGATAGCAGCAGGACT
>JAHDBH010000277.1 GCA_020630495.1 Saprospiraceae bacterium | reverse complement strand
CATATTACAAAATTATTTAATATATTTGCTCTACGTATAAGTTAGGTAAATCAGTTACTGAGATATCTAGACGAAGCTTATATACCTACCAAGGCGAGTTTAATAGAACCGAATCTACGTGATGCATATCATGTGGAAGTGAACAAGGTTACTAGTGATGTCATACTTTTCCCTAAGTCAAGTAAGGCGTCATCAATTTAATATTAAACTCAAATCAAGAAGATGAAGTCCATCTCCAACTTTTCATTTACCCATTGTATATTGGCTGTGCTAGCGATATTATTCAGTACATCGATGATGTATGCTGACACTGATCCATACAATAAGCATAAGGAGCATGTCAATAACTTACATGTAGCTTATCAACATGCAGATTGTGAAGATGAATCAATATTGCTAGAAGCATACCGATCGGCTCAATATCGTGCCGAAAGCAGTGCTGTGTCCATGCTTGCAGAAGTCGAAGAATGTCAACGTATTGGCAGTTGTGACGGCGATGCGGAGCAATGGTCTGATGGTGGAAATTTGCAGATATGTGGTGATCCAAATTTGACGGATCTAGATATCGGAGTACAAGCCAATCGTAGGAATATTACTGCGTTGAATTGGGGAGGCTGGACGATACCACCAGGAGCGACGATTACGAGTGCTTCGATCCAGTTTACGGCTTTATCGAGTAGTGTAGGAGCTGCGGCCTTTACAGTATATGGAGAGGCAGCGGATAATTCGGCATTATTCAGTACGGGCAATGACATAGTAAGCCGTACGGCGACAGCAGCGACGGTCAATTGGTCACCAGGGAGTTGGACGGCAGGAGATGCTGGTACAGCACAACGGACACCAGATTTGACGGCGATTATACAAGAGATCGTCAATAGACCTGGCTATGTGATGGGTAATAACATCACTTTGGCAATTACGGGAAATGGACAAAGACAAGCAGTAGACTTTGAGAATGGAGCGGGTCAAGCACCAGAGCTATGTATTACCTACGATGTACCAGATCCACCGACGAGTACCTGTGACGGATGTCCAGATATCAGTGTGGTATCCTTAGATGGGGTACCTAATTTTCCTACGATAGACTTATTAAATCTATGTTCAGCACCAGATACAGCGAGTATATTGATATACAACTCAGGGGAGTGTATGTTACGAGATGTAGAGTTGATGATCACCTTTGATGAGGGACTATCCTATGGAGGATTTGTATTTATGGATGAGAATAGTACAGGTACCGGTAGTGTAAGTCCGTCAGATTTATCAGATTTGACACAACCTACCTTTAC
>JAHDBH010000276.1:850-1295 GCA_020630495.1 Saprospiraceae bacterium | reverse complement strand
GTGACGATGGATGTATTCGAAAAGGTCATAAAAGTACTTCCTGATCATGAGGTCCAAAACTTCAAAAACTGGATACTCACTATCACTCGGCATCACTGTCTGAAGCTCCTGAGTAGAGGACTTAAAAGAGAAAATGAGCTCATCAATAAAAAAATCGATCCTGAATCTGTGGAAACACCCATAAATACGGATCAAGTAGATGAACAAGAGGTCTTTGACCAATTGGAAAACGCCTTGGAAGAATTAAAAGCGGAGCAGCGGAAGTGTGTATCTCTCTTTTATCTTCAGGGGATGAGCTATCAGGACATAGAGACCATCACTGGCTATACTAATAAGCAGGTGAAGAGCTATATCCAAAATGGTAAACTAAATCTAAAAAAGAAGCTGAAGAGCTATAGATAAGGACACATGAACATCAGTATAGAAGAATATAGTGACTACCGAC
>JAHDBH010000276.1:515-840 GCA_020630495.1 Saprospiraceae bacterium | reverse complement strand
AGCGCTGGAAGGATCTATCATGATGGAGCAAATACCAGAGATAGATCAACTGTGGTCTCGTATGGATGCTAAGATGGATACCCTCATCCAGGCTGAAGTCCCAGTAGCGGATTCGGCTCCAGCCAAAAAGAAAAATAATCTGAGATATATCAGTATCCTCACTGCAGTGGCTGCAGGTGTGGCTATCCTACTCATGATGAATCCTATAGGCACTAAGTCTCTCTCGATCGACGAGTATGTATCACCCTACCCAGACGTGCTGACTGACATAGTCCGAGGAGATGTAGCTCCAGATGATCGCTCAGATATCACGACTGCCATGAGC
>JAHDBH010000276.1:0-505 GCA_020630495.1 Saprospiraceae bacterium | reverse complement strand
GCGAATATAGAAGTGGAGAATACTCCGAGGCATATCAATCATTAGCCGAACTGATCGAAGAAAATCCTGATAATCGTGATCTGGCATTTTACAAAGCTATCTGTGCCTATGAAATAGGAAAATATGAAGAAGGACTCCAGACTTTTGAGCAGCTGATGGATCCGGAAGCGCAATATGCATATGACGATGGCGCCATATGGTATGCAGCATTATCATATATCAAGATAGGCAAGGACAATAAGGCGAAAGAGCTGCTCCGAGATATCAGCGCAATGGATCACTATAAATCAGAAGCAGCAGGTATCCTGCTCGAGCGATATGACGACATCCAATAAACTATAAATCATGATCCGGTACTGCATCATATTATTTAGTTCGCTCTCATCTCTGCTCTATAGCCAGAGCTATGATCAGTATGTCGAGCGGATCGATGCCATATCGGAGATAGATCATAAAATAGCTTACATTGATTCGCTCATCACTGTTGATGTATTCGCTGATCATC
>JAHDBH010000275.1 GCA_020630495.1 Saprospiraceae bacterium | reverse complement strand
CTCCTTCCTCATACTCCTATGCGGTACCGTCACTTCCGTAAATGGCTCACCATAGATCTCGTAGCCCAGACGTAAATAGAAATCTACTGCCACCTGTCTAGCATTAAGCGTCATGATCTTGTAGGCGCCCTGTTGTCCATGGACTCCCGCGAGTCCACGAGACTCGCGGCGGGCAAATGTCTCCGCCTCATTTACCATACGCGCACCTATACCCCGGCCTTGGTAATCTGGATCTACAGCCACTTGTCGCATCTTGATAGTCCGCTTATCGATATGAGTGAGGACTAGGCAGCCTAGGACTTTCTCACGCGCATTGACGGCTACGAGGTGATGCATCTCCCACTCTTTTGCTAGATCGGCTGATGCAAACTCCAGACCGAGCGGCTCGCGAAGAAGCTGAGTGCGCAATTGGACAGACTGCGCATAGAGAGGCGTGTAAGCATCTATCCATAGCAAGTGCAAAGTATCAGACATAGATGTGGCGACTCAGAATTTCACAGAGATCAATCATTTCTGCGTAAATTTAGCTTCTGTTCAGTAGACATGCCGCTTGACGTGCTTGTCACATGACCAAAACTCTGATTGTTTTCGAAGATTTATAGAGTAATATGTAGCTTTAGGCAGATCTTCTTGAAACCCCAATTAATCCTCTTTACCCACACCCTATATAGCACCAAGCTTATGAAACATCTCATCATATTAGCCGTCTTCTCCCTAGCATGCATCACTGCCGCATCTGCCCAGAATGCTCCTCTCAGAGTATTTGCCAATGGTAACACAGGACTCAACAGCGATACGGCACATCAGCAGCTCCAGATCAATGGCGCCATCACACTGGACTCTGCTGTGACATTAGCTCCTTCGCTCATGTGGGGTACTATCCAGTGGAATGGAGTTGATTTTGAAGGCTTCACGCCAAATGGCTGGGTAAGCTTTACGTCAGATTTTGACCCGACTAATGAACTACAGTCATGGTCCACCCTTCCTGGCATCCCAGCGAATATCGATACCAATGCCACAGACGACTTCAGCGGATTTTTTGAAGATTTGATTGACATTCCGCCTGGTCTTACTGACGGTGATGATGTAGACGATGCGGATGCTGATCCCACAAATGAACTGCAGTCATGGTCCACCCTGCCTGGCATCCCAGCCAATATCGATACCAACGCTACAGACGATTTTAGCGGAAGCTACAATGACCTCACGGACGTACCTGCCGATATCGCAGACGGTGATGATGTAGACGATGCTGATGCTGATCCCACAAATGAATTACAGTCCTGGAGCAACCT
>JAHDBH010000274.1 GCA_020630495.1 Saprospiraceae bacterium | reverse complement strand
CCACGAGGATGGGAAATAGGGCTATCTTATAGAATATTATAGTTTTGCGCGCGATTTCATCATTGCTTATCAAGTAATCTTACAACGTATGCGCATAGCTCTCCTCAGTCTACTCATCCTATCAGGTCTCACATCTTGCAATCCAGAAAATCCCGAGATGAATGGATTCGGAGCAGGAATATTTGTATCCAATGAAGGGCCATTTGTCTCAGGGACTGGCAGCATTAGTTTTATCTCTCGTGGTGAAGATGGCGTGACCAATGATGCATACTCCATCGCTAACGATGGTGAATCCCTAGGCAACATAGTACAGGGCTTGGCGCGTACAAGTGATCAACTCATAGCAGTGGTCAACAACGCTGATAAGATTGTCTTTACAGATATCCTAGATCTCACTAAGATCGGCGAGATCACAGGGCTGCAACAACCACGATATGCGCTCGTGCTGGACGAAGAGACGCTGGCCGTAAGCGAGTGGGGTGAAAGAGGAGGCAGTGGAGCTGGTCGAGTCAGCTTCATCGATATCGACTCCAGAGAGGTACGTGATCAAGTCACAGTAGGGCAGGGCCCTGAGAAGATGATCGCTCGCGATGGGATGTTGTATGTGTGTAATAGTGGAGGATTTGGCCGAGATAGTACTGTCTCCGTGATTGACATAGAAGCGCGTGAGATGGAAACTTCTCTGGTCGTGGGACCTAATCCTCAGAGTGTAGTTACAGATGCATCTGGCAGATTGTATGTGATCTGTGGCGGAGTGTTTGACTTCATGGATCCCGCTGCCAATATTCCGGGAGCTCTAGTACGAGTGCGTGCTGGAGAAGTGGAGCAAGTGACAGAACTGCCTACTGGCGCGAGTGATATCATCACAGACAATCTGAGAAGCCGAGCCTACTTCCTTACTGGCGATGGCTTACAAGAACATATATACGGCAGCTCTACGGCGGAGACGATCAAGACGGGAAGCTACTACGAGTGCGCCTATGATGTCATCACAGGAGATGTGCTGCTAGCTGATGCTGGCGACTTTGTAAATCGGGGCAGGGTGCTAGCCGTAGATCGAGAGAGCGGCGAGACCATGGCAGAATATGAGGTAGGTATCATTCCCGGTGGATTTGTCCTCAAGTGACAGACATCCACATGGCCTGTATGCGCCCTCGGTAAGGCTGGGTATGATGTATTGCTAGCATCGCTCAGATAGCGCCATCTAGAAATTCTATACTTATACACCAACCCACCCAGACAGTAGTGCGTCTATGATGATAACTACTGCAGAAGTATGCGGATAGTTTTCACTTTGTTT
>JAHDBH010000273.1 GCA_020630495.1 Saprospiraceae bacterium | reverse complement strand
AAACAAAGTGAAAACTATCCGCATACTTCTGCAGTAGTTATCATCATAGACGCACCACACTCCGAGTGGGTTGGTCATGGAGTATAGATTTTATGGATGATACCTTGATCCCGAGCTGCAGGAAGTATGCCTAGAGAGAAGCTGGAGCATAGTACGCCACCAAGACCGTAGCAGACTACTTCAAGACAAATCCACCAGGGATGACACCTACTTCGTATTCAACCAGGCTCTCTCCACTCTCTCTATCTACCACGAGCACACCACCACGATTCAGAAAATCACCCGCGTCTGCTAGCAAGATATTACCCGTGATGATATCAAAAGCACACTCGTAGTAGCTCCCATCGCGGATCGTCTCAGCCGTAGAGCTACCATATACATGCTCCTGCAATCCAGCGCTGGTGAGGAAGTAAGCTCGGCTCCTCAAATTGTCTGTGGTGATGTCGCTCGCGCCTGTAGGCAGTTCTAGAACTTCCTCTGTCTCACCATCCCCTACTCGCACTAGAGCTCCGGCAACATTAGCAGCCGGATCCGTAAAGTCAAACACGCCGCCGCAGATCACGTACAATGCGCCAAATGCGTCTGGAACAAGACTCTGAGGATTAGGACCCACGATGATGGAGGTGTCTAGCGTGCGTGTAGCAATGTCGAGAACAGATATAGTACTGTCCTGACCAAATCCTCCGCTATTGCAGACATATAACTTACCATCTTGGATGATCATCTTTTCTGGCCCCTGACCTATCTCGACTTGATCTTGTAGTTCTCTAGAATCTATGTCGATGAAGCTGACTGTTCCAGCGCCACTTCCTCCTCGCTCACCCCATTCACTCACCGCGATGGTCTCTTCATCCACTACGATGGCATAGCGCGGTTGCTGTAGTCCAGTAACCTCACCAGTCATGGTCAGATCTCTGATATCAGTGAAGACTACCTTATCAGCATTATTGACCACGATGATCAGCTCGTCACTCGTACGCGTCATACTCTGAACGATATTACCTAGGGATGCGCCGTCGTTGGCTTCAAAAAATGCGTCATTCGTCACGCTTCCATCACTGCGTGATATAAAACTGACACTCCCAGTTCCTGAGAGAAATGGTCCTTCATTGGAGACGAAGATCCCTGCTCCAAATCCGCTTACCTCGGGGGTGTCTGGAAGGCAAGACGTGAGACCTGAAAGTAGAAGGATACAAAGGATTGCTATACGCATGATAATGTGATTGCGGTGATAAATAACATGAAGATCGCGCGCAAAACTATAATATTCTATAAGATAGCCCTATTTCCCATCCTCGTGG
>JAHDBH010000082.1 GCA_020630495.1 Saprospiraceae bacterium | reverse complement strand
ACATTGACTGCGCGTTTGGCAATTCCAAAGTCTGCGACATTATTAAGTGTCACGAAAGTGGTATCATTATCATTGCCTGGATCACCGTCGCCGTCACCATCTGGATCGCTTCCATTATTGGAATCATCCGTGAGCGTGCTGTCGCCAGGGGCTTGTGCTATACCTGTGGCACTATTACCAAATGGTCCAGCATCTGCACAATTACCAACAGTCACGGTCAATAGAATCGCTCCTTTATCGCCAACAGGAAGATCATCTCCACCATTGAGCAGATTTATATCTATGATTCCATCATAGCTATCATTGACATTGTAATCATCACTAGTCAGTGCTGCAATTTCTGGAGTACAAGGCGCTGGGAATGCTGCAGCTAAGTCATCCTCTACTTGGATGCTACTTAGATCAACACTCCCAGTATTTTCCACATTGATTTCGTACGTAATATCAAAACTACCGTTGTCATTTGCAACAACACTCACAGCTCGTTTTGCAACCCCAAAGGACGCAACATTATTTAGCATCACGAAAGTGGTATCATTATCATCTGTAGACATTCCGTCACCATCGCCATCAGGATCACTGCCGTCATGAGATACGTCCATAAGCATCGTATCCCCAGCTGCAGTAACTGTAGCGGAAGCACTATTACCGTAGGGGCCTGCATCTGTGCACATGGAGACATTTGCTCGTAAGAGCACTGCCCCCTTATCGCCTGGCATGAGTGAATTATTCTCTAATAGCAAATTGCTCATAGCAGCACTACCATCATAGTCTGGGTCTACGACAAATCTATCACTAGTGATTTCCGTCACATCCACCTCACAGGGAGATGGGAATGTAGCGCTCAGATCATCCACCACTTGGATATCTTCAAGTCGAAGATTTCCCGTATTTACCACATTTATCTCATAGCTTATATCAAAGCTTCCATCTTCCAAGGGCTCTACAGATACTAAGCGCTTAGCCAAGCCAAATGCAGGCTCGCCGGTAATAGTTACTGTGATCTCACATGTATCAGAATTACCGCAAGCGTCGGCAAATATGACTTGCACTTCATTGTCTCCGACGTCGTTAGCATCAAAGGTGGCGGGATTAAATGTGAAGCTAATATCTCTACCAGAACATATATCTATGATACCGCAGTCCACATCATCTCTAGTAATCTGTGCTTGGCCGTTCATATCTAGAGCTAGACTAAAGTCAGGGCAGCAGGCTGCTACTGGAGGCGTGGTATCAATCACAAAAATCATCTGCGTATCGGCGACGGAGTTATTGCAATCGTCGGCAGCTGTCCATATACGAGTGATCGTATAGCTGTAATCGCTGCAAGATCCATTCATGGTCTGCGTAGAGGTCTCAATCAATGAGATAGTCGGCTCGACACAATTGTCACTAGCAGCGATAGTTGCTGCTGGTGGAATAGGATCATTACAAGACAGGGTTATATCCGCTGGAGCGGGCATTGTAATTACAGGATCTACCTCATCGTCTATCGTAATGATCTGTGTACTCACTGCTCTGTTACCGCAGATATCTTCAATGGCATATTTACGGGTGACAATCTGAGGACACGAGTTTCCATCCGTACTTTCTTCGAGCAGAGAGAATGTAAGATCATCCACCATACAATTATCAGAAACCGTATTGCCGTCTGCCAAAAACTCCGCAAGCGATGTGTAAGCAGGAATATCTGCCAAGTCGCAATCTGTCTCGATAGCTGGGCATGAAATCTCAGGAGCGCTCTGGTCACTCGCTTGTATCACGACATTGCAGAAAGCAGTGTTGCCGCAAGAGTCCGTGACGCTATATTTTCTGAATGTAGTACGATCGCATAATAGTCCGACAACGGAGTCAGCCACAAAGGCAAAAGACTCTATCCCGCAATCATCAGAGGCGTTTCCGCCAAATGCAATAAAATCGTCCAAGGTCGCAAATACAGGAATCTCGTCTGCAGAGCACTCTACGGTAAAGGCACCTGGGCAAATAATTTCTGGTGCTGAATCATCCACTACTGTATAAAAGATAGTGCAGGTATCGCGCTCTACCCCAATTGGAGTCATACCTGGATCAACCACAATAATTTCTCGCGTAACGATGAGTGTATCTGTGCCACAGCCTGTACCACCATTATCAGTTTCATTAATTATAATCTGAGGGACGCCACATGAATTGGTAATGGCAGAAACGGCGTCAATAGCATTAAATCCAGCAGCTGAAGCGGCTATAGATGGCACATCACTCAGACAAGAGTATACCCCCTGATCTGGGAATGGACATACGATACTGAGGAAACAATCTGGAGCTTTTACTATAGCTGTATCAGTGTCCATCACTTCATTGCCTAATGTATCCTTTCCAGAGACCATAGCCTCATTAATGACTGGATCTGGACCTGATAGACTTGTCACCTCTACGGTAATCTGCACTGTAATAGTCTCACCAGGTCTCAGACATCCGTCGTTCCCTTCAAAAATGCTATCTCTTACAGCACCATTGAAGGATGGGTCTAGAGTAGGTTCCATAGAAGCATCTGTAAGGGGCGCTATCGCAGGAGCTGAAGTGATACCTACAAATGCAGTTCCGAGTTGCTCTACAAAATCATCTACAAGAGATATGCAAGTAAGCTTTATGTTACCAGGATTAGTGGTCACTAGCTCATAGGTCACGTCGAAGTTGCCATCTACGCCACTCGCTGCTGGGACGATTCCGACCACAGACTTCTCTAGGTCAATCATGGGTACAACTACATAGGCGGGATCACTATCATCCTCGTCTGTGTCAGGATTCATGTCACCAGCAGCGCCAGTACCATCTCCATTATTCACATTATCAGAGTCAGTGCCTGGGTTTCCTCCAGCGTCATTAGTAGGATCTGAGTCGGCGTCACTATCTATATCACGACCTGTGATATCTGTTCCGCTCGTATTTTCGAAGTACCCTATCTCAGCGATATTGACATATTCACTAGGATCAGCCATGAGCAGCTCTAGTGTGATGGTGGTGCTCGCGCTATCTCCTGGCATCAGAGGCCCAGCAATGGTGTCAATCGCGGTCGTACCAGAGATAGACCAGTCAGGATTATTCGCCATATCAAAGCTGAATCCTGCTGGAATAAAATCTTGCACGGCCACATTTTGGGTAGTGACACCACCTTGATTATAAACAGTTATTTCAAAGTCTATGAGCTGTCCGTACATGTATGGACCTGGAGTGGTGATTCTTTTGATAAGAGCCATATCCACTATAACTACGAGCTCTGGGTCGTTATCGTCCTCGTCGGTGTTGGGATTGGTGCCATCCACATCGCCTGTGCCGTCGCCATCCAGGGCGTCATCTGATCCAGTATTGGCGATACCGCCTGGATCATTATTAGGATCATCATCAGGTGTACTGTCTATATCGTCCATAGATCTGTCTACACCCAGTGTGTCCTGCATGGAAAATATCTCTGCGTAGTTGAGCCACGCATTCGGCTCGTTTGCCATGAGCAATTCAAGATTAAGTGGAATATCGAGTTGATCTCCAGGCTGCAAGACATCTTCAATGATGTACATGAGATTATCTGGAGCCGATTCCATCCATCCGGGGTTGAGTGCTGCATCAAATCCATACCCTACTGGCAAGAAATCATTTATCTTGACTTGCGTGAGTGGCTGCTGTCCTTGGTTTTGGACTGTAATCACGAAGGGCAGGATATCGCCATATGCAATGGTAGGTAATATAGGTAGATCCTTTATGAGGGCTAAATCATAAATACATGCCGTGATATCCATGGTATCTATTGTAAACATGCAATCAGGATCTCGAGAGAAAAATATGCTTGTTTCTAGATCTGTGGTCACGTCATTTGTCAAACTGTACTGCAAAGTCGTGTCACCTGTGAGCTCTGAAACTGGAATCTGCAAGGTATCTCCTTCTACAGCCACATTAATAGTATCTGTACCACCCAGAAAATCATATGTATATACAGCGCCTGACCAAGATATCTCGTAATCTACCAGTCGCTCATGAGTACCATCAGGCAGTAATATACATTCGGATATTCCAGCAAAGGCAATTTCGATATTACAGTCAGGGATGTATCCTGCATCTACAGTAGGATTGAAGGTGCCGTTCGGCAAAAAGTAAGGCCCAGTGAGTCCAGTTACAGGATCAGGATCGCTATCAAGAGAGTCCAGTGGTCCAGTACCTGAATCCTGGGAGGTAATAATGAAACCATCGGGATCTAAGAATTGCACTACATAATTTCCTGCAGCAAGACCAGTGAAGGAATAAAATCCATTAGCATCTGTGACTGCACTCGATATCTGAGCGCCTGGATTAGTGTTATTACTATTAAATAGGAGCACCTGAACTCCAGGGATTCCTATTTCCATATCGCCATCTTGGAGACCGTTTTCATTAAGATCAAAGAATACCGTATCTCCTATGCCAGTATTTGGCGCACAGCCTACGGCGGCAACATTTACCGTTCGCATGGCTGGACAGCCATTAGCATCGGTATACGTGACTATATATTGTCCACCACCTACTGGTACGGGATCAAGAGTCGGGAAATTAGTATCTGGTGGTGTCACATTAGTCCCTGGCATCCATACAAAATCCGATCCTGCAAGTGGGCCAGGAAGCACAAATGATTCACCCTCGCAGGCAGCGACCGTCACAGAAGTAATTTCTTGAGGAAATACCGTGACTTGAAGAGTATCAAAAGAAAAACAGTTTGAAAAGGACGTCCTCAGTGCATATTCCACCACAAGATTAGCACCTGAGGTATTGTCAAAGTTGAATGTCACAGGCGACATATCAGTAGCGCTGAGCGCTGCGAGATTGGATCCATTAACAGACAGCCACTCGTAGTCCACACCCATCACCGCTACTGGACCCACCTCGAGATCTGAAGCTGGACAAGTTTCCACCTCCATATCAAATACATTCTCGATATCTACATCGATCTGATTGGAGACATTGAGCTCACAGGCACATACGGTCTCAGGATTAATGACAGCAAGAAGGGTACAGAAAGCACCCCCAGGTACATCCTGCTCACCCATCAGCTTCACTGTCTCGCCTACTCCTATGTTGGCCATATCCATGATGGTAGTCGCAAGCACGTCGACTGTGGTATCTAAGAGTCCATTTCTATCTTCATCGCTCCAGAGTTCTATCGCGATTGGATCAGTAGCGTTGACTGGTACAGATCCGATATTAGTGACGGTAATGCAGTACTCAGCTATCTGGCCACCTGGCTCGTTGCGCACAGTGACTTCAGCCATAGTGATGTCATAGTCAGGCTTAGAGACCTCGACAAGTACATTATTTTCACCACTTAGTACGGATATACTGCAATTCATAGCACCGCACTGTGCATTGGTGGTACTAAAGGACTGAACGACTATCTCATCCACCTCACAGTTTTGCCCCACATCAAGGGCGCGCACTCCCACTTCAAAGGCTATCCGAGCCCCATCACCTAGACCTGCCTCGGTGGGAAATAATAGACAGGTGATCCCTCCATCTAAGGTCTCAACGGTAGGAGCGATACCAGTACTAGCAGCATTGAGAAGAGGGTCATAAGACCCATCTATATATTCTATGCCTGCCGGCAAAATCATCTTGATGCTGTCTCCAGGCACCGTGGTAATTCCTGGCTCTGCATCGATGACCATATCGATAAGAAGTGTGGCCTCATCCATATTACATGGATTGAGCTCTAGATCAGAAAGTGTAAGATCTATATTGTATTCTGGCACTACATTTCTGATCCTAATCCGTGGTCCGTTGACGGCGATTCGACGGAGTCTATCACCACAGGCATTAAATGCGGTGGTTACAAATCTCGGACGCGTACCTGAGCGGAAGCTACAATCAGTAATCGTATTCCATCGTACGAGAACGACGTTAGTATTAGTCACGGATCCCGGGGATCCGATGAGACCACTTTCTCTCAATGTGCTATCGAGATCAGTAATTTCAATGCGATAATTATTTCCAGAATAGTTATCTGGATCCTCTACAAAAACAAACATGGTGTCACCAGAAGGCGGTACAGGATATGCAATTTCAAACGAACCAGGTACATAATTAAGACCTTGCGGTAAGCGGAAATCATAGAAGATATCTGCAACATTTCCAAGATTGGTACTACTGAATCTATACTCAAAGCAAACTGTATCGCATAGATCGACTTCTATGCTAGCTCCTGAAGGCTTATTGAGCTGCGCACCGATATTAGCGGGAAGGGTGACAAAATCTGCAGATGATGGTTCTTGACAGACTGCCTCATCGACGGTGGTAGGGTAATCATCGCATGCCCAACCACCTATAAAGTTGAGCCGCTGGTCGTCACAGTCCGTGACATTTGCGCAGATCTCATAGGTGATATTACCAGCAGCAGGAAAGGTACCCAATTGATAAATACCCAATGGCGTGCTCGGAATCATCATAGGATTATCAGGATCACTGACATCAAATAAATCCAAAACCACCAGACCACCAAAAACGTCTTCAATAGAAAGAAAAGCATTGGGTGCTGGTATATTAGTCGGGTTAGTGACCTGTACCTGCACACAGCCACCTGGCTCAAAGAGCTCAACGACAGGCGTAATTACGTTCACAAGGACACTGGGCCCTCCCGTATATCTAAATGATTCGCATCTCAGCGGCTCCACAAAATTATCCTGACAAAAAACATTATCGTCCACGTCACTCACAAGACCTGCGCATGCCATGTAGTTGTCGATTTCGGACATGCAATTGCCTTGTATCCGCGGCCAGAACTCAACGAGATATCCACCATCGATACCTTTATCGGTGATGGCTGGATTACTTGCGTCGAGTGATGCTAAATAATCCTTTACGAAGAAGCAGAGAGTATCGCCATTTTCCACAAAGAACTCTGGCGGCACGCCTCCATTAACCAAGTCCACAACATTCCTATCTGGCCCCAATATCTGGCGAAGTCTAAAGCCAAAATCAGGGAGAGACAAAGCAAATTCTGGTGGTTTTACGAAGGTGAATTTTTCAGGAATACCAGGGCTGCGTATTTCATTATTAAATTCGTCAAAACTTAGACTACCGTAGTTCAAATCGTATCTTACATAAAATGGCGAAAATTCACATCCACCAAAGCGGCGTCCACCTATATCCACATTGTCAAAGTCACGTATACCTATCTGGTTAAGAGTCTCCAATAGGAAGTTACAGCGTTCCATAGTTCCCGCACCGTAGACATCATCGCTCAAGTACCACTTGGGCTCATAGATACGTGGTACAGACTGGATATTTCTGACTTCAATCTTTGGCGCAAAGTTTACACATAGAAAGAGGCTATCACCACCTGCATATTCGAATCCATCAAAGTCAGAGCATGCCAGTGCACTTAGAGTTGGTGCAGATATGTCAGTAACGAAAGTGGTTCCATCCGCAAATTGCGGAAGTGCATTACATGTCTTGATAGAGCCATCTGTCGCATCCTTAACCATGAAAGTACCTCCCAGAATGGTAAAGTCTTCCGTAAATACATCGAGCTCTAGGAAAGCATATTCCCAGAAGTGTGGTGTAGGGTCTACGCCAGATCCATCTCGAACTACTCCTACGAGGGTCGCCTTGAGAGAATCACCAGCCACATATCTTTTGGTGTCCACATCATCCGTACTTGCCTTGACCAATGGCATATCAGGTATCTGATCATTGTTGCTGTCGAGATAGCAAGTATTAGTCCTGCTTATGTCCAATTCTAAGTGCGTCAGTCCGTCGCAAGGATTACATGGAGGACAATCAAAGACAAAATTGATAGCACTTTCGCAGCTTACATTGGGTACGCAGTTGAGACAGGATGGGTCCGTAATCAGGAAATTTTGTATCGTCACAGCTGCTTGAGCTGGGCATGATCCGGTCGGTTTTTCGGAGCAATCTACCGTGTAGCATATTTCTATCACGCCATTGACGCTAGTAGTCGTCCTAGCAATCACCAGGTCATCACCTGTAGTACCATTATCAGTATTGGAGAATATAGAAGTACTGGCTGTCGGATTACCTGCTGAGTTAATGTTGCGGATAGTAGTAATGTCTACTCCACATCCCGCAGTAATTCTAGATTCTATGTATCCTGCAGTGAAGTCATCACATGCATAGCCGCCGCTATTACTAAAAAAGCTTACACCGCCATTAGTAATCTGATAATTGAAGCACCCAGAGCCACTGATGAATGATTCACCTTCAAAAAACCCTAAGAGTCTGGCATCGTAGGCCCTTGAGTCAGATTGAGTGTTATTGGCAAATTCCCGATCACAATTGTCAATGTAGTCAAGACCAGTAATTCTATTTCTAAAAGCATCATCAACTTCACACGCTCTGCAGTCACATCCCTGTATGGTCTGATATGTGATATAGAGCGTATCCCCAGGAAACAAATTTGCATCTGCTGCCAAGATGGTAGCATCATCAAGAAATCCTGGACCGATCACGCAATTACCTGAACTACCTACTGTTCCATTAGCTGGATCAGTATCTATGGCGCTAGCAGACTGGAATGGACCGTCTGGCCCCTCCGTAGAAAACATAAAGCTTGATTCGATGATAGAGGAAGCCCAAGAGAAAGTATTGATATTGAGAAGTACATCCCGAGCGATAGCAGTTCCGTTGTTGACAATCTCGACACCAAATGTCGCTGGCATATCTAGGCAAAGTGGTATATTCTCTAGATCCTTAAACCTGGTATAACTCAGATCGGGAAGCGCTACGTCAAATGATACGCCTGTATTGGATAAATTACTCTGATCACATGCTTCCAGTGGATCGTCAAAGCATCCGTACTGAGCCTGTCTCTGGATGGGATCATTAGCGTCGCAGTCTTGTCCAGTCCAGATCTCTTTAAATATTATTCGTTCATTCTCCTCGAGCAATCCATCACCATCTGGTGGATTGGAGAAAGCTATGGCAGTATTGATCGCGGCCATATCAACGTAGTAGCATATCTGTCCCGCAGCGTTGGTACCAGCAACATTGAGGGGTACACCTCCTACTTCTACGCCGAGATTCATCACGCTCGCTGGTTGATTGACACAGTATAATAAAGTGTCTAGAGGTCCCGTAAAAGCATTGACCACTTCCACAATCAAGGTATCCACTATACCTATGGATGCATCAAAAACATTTATTGGTCGCAGATTACCCATAGCTATAGGCAGTATACTCAGATCTGCAGCATTGACCTGGAAGCCATCTGCAACATCCTGAAGCATGATATCACTGATCATAGGAGTACTGTAAGTGTAATCGAGCAGCACTTCTGCATCTTCTACGCTCTCAGCGCCGCATCCCGCGATGAAGGGAACGGAAAATGATATAGCAGGATCTCCAGGAAATATCGTGTCAGCTAGCATGTATGTGAGAGGCATGGTGCCTATCTCTACAGGTAGGTCTCCAGCTTTAGCAGTCGGTGAGCCAAATGAAAATGCTGGATCAACACTCAGGCTGAGCTCTACATTGACAAAGGTGTCTGCTGTGTTATTCTCAAAAGTGACGCACAGATTAGCCATGGCCCCACATACGGAAAGATTAAGATTATCAAATTCACTAGTCACTACTTGGGCCCTAGCAGATGTGATGACTGTGATCAGGAGTATCAAGAATGATAATATTCTAGCCTTCATAGAGATGATATTAACTATAAACAAAGTAAGGCCAAGCTGTGCGTACACATGCTGGCCAGGCTTCATCCATAAAAGTTTAAACTCGCTTTTACACAAAATTAGGTCTTGTGGAGCACGAAATACCCGTTAGAAAATACATATAATTTTTCCCATACGTTATTATGCGATACTTATAGCGGTATTATAATACTAAGACTACAGATCAGCCCTCAAGTCACATATTATTTGAGCTATGCGGACTGCAGATAAAGTATATTTAATTTTTACTATGTGTCCAACCATTTTACCCTGGGTTCAAAAACCCAGAGCCTATTGAGCTACGCCACCTCCCAGTTCCTTCATTCTAGCTACCATGGGCCCATAGTGCTTGTACTTAGCTTCTACCCATTTCATGCATGAGGCTTCGATGGATAGGGGCTAGCTGCAGAAGCACGAGGTAATTGATTTTGAGGCGCTTTCGCGCAAAAGCGTAAGCCTCAGACAGGAATGATGTGATTCCGACCTACCGATGAATACAGTATAATCATAGTGTTTTTCCTTATCTCTTAGACAAATCGGAATAGAGCTCCTAATTAATAATCGGATGGTTTACGCAATTACTTTCTTTCACTGAGCACTCTACCACAAAAAAGCCCGATCAGGGTATCCTGATCGGGCTTTATATCTC
>JAHDBH010000272.1 GCA_020630495.1 Saprospiraceae bacterium | reverse complement strand
GACTTCTTTGATGGACAGAGCTATGAGTTCATGGCGCACTGGAATGTGGACTATCAGAAGCTCATAAGGATAAGTGATCGATTTGCACTGGCTGCACAGATCTCACTACCACTTGTCGCTTATATCCACAGAAAACCTTCGTTGACCCTGGAGGAAGAATTTTTAGATGATTTTTTCCACGGTGGAGGCCTATATAAATACGGAAGATGGAAGACCAATTTTTCCGATTGGTTTGGACTTCATGGTAGATTGCAAGGTGATTTGAAATTATCGTCGAGATGGTCCCTCACAGCATCCATCGAGATGCAGTATTACACGATCAGTTTTCCTGAGAGAGTATCCAATGTTAATTACCCAGTAATATGCTACGTCAATTATCGCTTCTAGTCCTTAGTGGCACATTGCTGTGTGCCTGTATTGAAGATGATTTTTCTCTTGCGAGTAATCAGCAGTCTGCTGATGATCTATGCGATGGCCTGGAGCGCTATTCTATGTCGGCATTGAGAGCCACGGTAGACTATGAAAGCTTGAAGGTAGATTTCCTCAGTCGTGTAGATAATAGTCAGAGCGAAGAAGAATTCTTTGATATCACTGAGGACTTTTTACTTCAGTTTTCAGACCCACATATTTGGCTTCAATCTTCCTTTGAGGATTTCTTTACATTGAATAATCTAGGCTATGTGAGAAATATAAGTTTTGATCTAGTACGTGAGAATTACCTAGATGATGTCATATCTCACAGGTCTAATATAGTGAGTGGTACGATACAGGATAGTATAGCCTATCTGTACTTGGCGGATTTTCAGGGGGACAGCGAGCTTATCGACGCAATTTTTGATGAGGTGATCCGTAAGGCTGCTGGTAAGAGAGGACTCATCATAGACTTAAGGGAGAATGATGGAGGGAGTGCATTCAATGCCAGAAGTCTGCTCAATAGACTTACAGATCAAGAATATCTCTGGCACACTTCTCAGAACAGAACGGAAGAAGGATTTGACACTAAGTATGAGTGGTACATCTATCCTGAGGGAGACATTCAGTTCACCTCAGACGTCATCGTGCTTACTGGACGATTCACAGTGAGTGCTGGTGAGCGCTTTGTCATGGGAGCTAAGATCTTGCCCCATCTTACCATCATAGGTGATACTACGGCGAACACCCAAGGAGCGATCATGGGTCGAGAAATGCTCAATGGCTGGAACTACACCTTTACATTTGAGAAGGTGCTATCACCAGATGGGGTCCACTACGAGGGTATCGGCATAGACCCAGATGTACTTTATGACTCGGAGAGCCTTGACCTAAGCGTGCAGGAC
>JAHDBH010000081.1 GCA_020630495.1 Saprospiraceae bacterium | reverse complement strand
TGGTACCAAGTGGTGCCTGGCCAAGGCGACACGCTAGAATACTATGATCTGCGCTACGGCTTCTCCGCGGATACGGTAGACTACACGCCTCAGAGCGTATTTGGTTTTAAGCTCGTACCGAGCGGGGATGAGCTCCAAGTCGTTTCTGAAACCAATCGACCTAGCGGTGACTTTGGCGCGATGATGAAGGCTTTCTATGAGCGAGCCTCTGGGATAGAATAAGCACACGGGGACTACTAGTCCTGCTTGGCAAAGACCTTGCGCAGCAGATCATTAGTCCTTTCTGATACATCTGAGCGTATCGCCTGCTCCTTCTTCTCTACCATGCCAAACATGCCCACCAGGGCTTTATCTGTCACGTGACGATCGAGCTGCGTGTCCACTTTACTTACGAAGGGTATTTTATTATATGCTGTGCTCGCTTCAGACCAGAGCTGCTGAGCGTAGACTTCCTCCAGGCTATTGAGGATGACTGGCTGAAACTCTGCAAAGAGCTTATCCATAGTCCTTTGCTGGAGGTAGTTAGTAGCGGCGTCATTGGATCCTAGGAGAATATCCATCGCATCATCAAATGTCATCGATGTGATCGCATCCACAAAGATTGGCTTAGCCTTCTTAGCAGCGTCCTCAGCAGCACGATTAAGTCTGAGAGTAAGCTTCTCCTCCAGATCTCCAAATCCAGGGACGACCTTGAGACGATTGATGACCTTTTCTGTTTCTTCTGGTAGGAGGATCTTATAAGGACTCGCAAAATATCCGTCTAGGGAAGACAACTTATCCGCCCCATCTGATACTCCGATCTCCAGAGCTTGCTTGAGACCGCGGGCGACCTCGGCCGTTGTGAGTGGTTGATCAGATGCAGTGTCTACGATCTGCTGCAGTGTATCGCAGCTAGGAAGAAGGAAGAGAGATAGTAGCGAGAGTGCGATGAGTCGTTTCATAGTTTGGATAGTGTTTATACAGCAAAGTAACGTCGCATCCGCTCATATGTCCTGCGATCAGGACGGTTTATGAAAGAATTAAGTCGCTAGACGGCGATCACCGGTGGACCTTGCCAACATGGACTCTGACAGACTTCTCGCCTGGTTATCCTCAGGTTTCGTCCTTGGACTCTCACAATAGCGCGAGATTCGCAGAGCTCAATTGTGTCAGATTTGCTCATTGCCAATTGCCTATTATTTGTATAGAGAGAATCAGAATGGCACAAAGCATTTTGGCGAAAGCCACTACCTAAGAGGATCGTCTAGTGGATAATTCTGAGGAACTTAACCGCGCTTTTCAGGCAAATGCGCCTATATTAGATGCTTACTAGATACCCAAGCCATGCGTATAGTCTTCATTCTATTATTTTTTAGCATTTCGGCGAAAGCCGTCGCCCAACAGGTCATCCTACAAGGCTGGTACTGGGACTATCCCAAGACAGCTCAGGGACACAGCTGGGCCGACACCCTCGCTGATCAGTCAGCAGCACTGGCCGAGGCGGGATTCTCCCACGTCTGGTTCCCACCACATGCTGTAGCCAGCTCGGGTACAAATAGTAATGGATACGATCCCAAAGATCTCTATATCGGAACCCAGACCAATGGCCTAGGGACAAGGGCTGCACTGGACCGCATGATAGACAGCCTGGTGAGCTATGGCATAGATCCAGTCGCTGATCTCATCTACAATCATCGCGACGGCGGCGCTCCAGAAAACAACTCTAGCGTGGAAGGCTGGATCGAAAACTTCAATAGCACCAAGTACGCGGCAGGAGATCAGCCATTCCCTTCTGATCGCTTTCGCAATATCTTGCCCCTAGGCACTGGCACTACCAATGGCGCTGGTGACTACTTCATCAAAATCTCTAGTGCCTCAGCGCATCCAGACTTCTATAATCGTGGATACAAGATATATGCACAGACGACCAAGACGGGATTTCAAGGCCTCCCAGATGATGCTGAGAGTGAACCCAATGGTGGTGGTGACTGCGGTCAACCCTTTGACGATCTGCAGCTAGGGGTAGATCTGATCGCAAGTATCGATGCCGGCGGATGTAGCGTGGATGAGTACAGACTGACACTAGATGGCGCTGACTTCCACCCCTCGGACACCCTGCAGATCTACTTGACCAATACCAGCGGTGGCTACTCTGATCATCGCATCTATGGCATATGGAATGCCTCAGCGGGTCAGGATGTGGTCGATCAACTCCGCTATCAGACTTATACAGACTTTACAGATCTGCCGAGTGGTCGTGGCGATATGACAGGAGCTAATTTCCGACCCAATGGAAATCCTACCTGCCTATGTGGCGATCAAGATTTCATGTGGTTTTTCTATGACTATGATCACTCAGTACAGTCAACTACAGATTCACTCATCGCCTATACAGAGTGGAACTGGGACGAGCTGGATGTGCGCGGTCTGCGCATGGATGCCATCAAACACTTTCCAGCGAGCTTCGTCTCTGACATGCTCAATCATATGCATGCCGCAGGCAAAGATCCATCGCTTGTGGTGGGAGAGTGGTTTAGCACAAATCTGGGAGAGCTCGGTGGATGGCTCGATGATGTAGTAGCGGGTCTCGATGCTGGGACGGCAGCTGCTATACAGCCTAAGATATTTGATTTTAATCTTCGCGAAAGCCTACGATCGGCTTGCGATGTATTTGGCTATGATGTCCGCTCGGTATTTCAGAGCGGTCTGCGGGATGGCAGCGGTAGGAGTGGATTCAACATCGTGACATTTGTCAATAATCATGACTTCCGAGATAGTAGCGGATTCAATGCTCTGGTGCGACAGGATCCTATACTCGCCTATGCATATATATTGACCAATAATCAACTGGGCGTACCTGGAGTATTCTATCCAGACTACTACGACTGGCAGGATCCCTCGCTCAATCCCATAGGCAGTGGTCCCAGTTCTAGGACTACCAGCTTGAAAAAAGAGATTGACCTGCTCATGCTGACTCTCAGTGAGTACATCGATGGCGCTACTAGCGTAGACTATCTCAGCCGATACAGTACGCCCTATGCTCAGACGTATCACTCGGGATTTGCCTCTACGAGTCTTGTTTATCAATTGTCTGGTGCAGCAAGCGGGAAGGAGGTGCTCGTCGCTATCAATTTTGCTGGAGACACACTCGATCTTACGCAGACACTTAATACGAGTAATCTGGCCGTAGGCGACACGCTCGTAGATGTGCTGGCGAGATCAGCCGATTTACAACTGACTGTGGATGGTGCCTCAGCAGTGCGATTCCAGATTCCGCCTCGCAGCTATGCGGTATTTGTAGAAGATGGTACGTTATTGGACCCTTGTGCTGTAGACGTTCGCACCTTATCTGGTCTCATAGAAAGTGGACTCTATCAGGCCCGGGTGAAGCTATTATCTGATGGTACATTAGCGGCTGGTAGCGACGTTACCTATCGTGCTCCTGAGAGCATATCGCTAGAAGAAGGATTTACGGTGCCACCCACGGCAGTATTTGAGGCAATCATTAGTGGATGTGAATAGAAATTTAAATAGTTTATTACTTCATATATCTCAAAACGGGTATTGTCTATACGCTTTCGCTTATTTCTCCTGAAGTTGTTGAGCACGGCATTTATTTTATATATATCCATTCATGATATAAGCGCTCAAGAAGGACAGACGATCACTGCGAGAATAGTAGATGAGCTTAGCCAAGAGCCGCTTGCCTATGCGCTAGCATATAATCTGCGATCAGAGAGTAGCACGAGCAGCGATGCAGTAGGCATGCTATCTCTTCCGCGCTGCCAGGTAGGTGATACCATATTGGTATCGTATCTTGGATATCAAGATTTCTCCTTGGTCACGACAGACGTGATCAACTACACGGTAGAAATGACCTCGAGAAAAAATATCTTATCCGAGGTAGTGGTCACTGCAGATGATAGCTACCTCTATGAGATCGTCCATAAAATAAAAAAGAATAGCCATACCACATCACGACAATCTAAAACGTACTTCTACCTAGAATCACTAGTCAATGACATCGTCACAGAAAAAATAGAATCTTACTACAATGGTACTTACATCGATCATAGCGTAGAGCGCATCGATCTTAAAAAAGGTAGAATAGGCCTGCGGCCTTTGGATAATCGATTTTATATCAATACAGAAAGCTCACGACTATTTGCCATGCACAATGTATTTGATCGGCAAGCGTCAATTCCTAGCAATCCTCTTTCCCTACGCAGATCAGCTCTACGTAAGCGATATACGCTGAGACACGTAAAATCATTTTATAATGGCGATGCAGAAGTCATAGTCATAGGCTTTGAGGCTTCTGACCGAGATCAGAGTTTATTCGATGGTCGACTTTGGATTGACAGGACCAATGATAAACTACTCAAAATTGATTTACACATTTCTGATGCTGAGGTCTATCCTTTCATACAAGTCTTACATTACGAGTTAAATCACGTAGACATGCAGATCACACAGACCTATGGCCAAGTGGGTGATGAGCAGTTTATAGAAGAAATTAGCTTTAGTTACTCCTACGACTACCGAGATCGATTTGGAAGGAAAATTGCCACGAGCACTACGGCACTTCTTCGGTGCTATGACTACGAAAATTCTTTTTCATTGCCGTATTTCGTATTTAGTGACGATGTCTACCGCGACTATAAGAATATCATGGCTATTCCCTACGACTCAGTCTTCTGGCAACAGTCGGCTGAGTATCGGCTCTACGAGAAGATACCAGCCATCGACGATTTCATGGCTCAGTATAGACTACAAAATCTAGCTGAAGGTATCAACAGCACTCACGAGAGCGGCCCCATAGATTGGTTTCAGCAGGACTACGTGCTATGGGACCATGGGCGGTTTACCATCAGTGAGGCCAAGCCTGCAATCATAGAGAAGGCTCAGCGCCTAGAGCCATTTGACCAGTTTCAATCTTAAAAAATTATAGTCGATGTGATGAACTACGCATCACCCTATCACCTTATGGGCAGTAACAATTACATTGAATCTGTATCTCCAACTCAAAATACCAAATGATTGCAAAAAAACTCATCGTTCTCATAGCTCTTTTCACCTTTTGCGCTAGCAGTCATTTGGCCGCACAGGCCTCTGATGCCACATGCAACTGTGCGCAGGATCTACAGAGCCTTCACAGTAGAGTGCAGCTGACCCCGAGCTACAAAGAAAATAAGTCTGTCTACCTCAAGCACTATAAAGCAGCCTGTGAGCAAGTATCATCTATCCACACTGACTACGACTGCTATCTACTACTCGCAGAGCTACTGCTCTCACTCAATGATAATCATGGACGACTCTATGGCACCGACAAAGGCGCTACAGAAGAAATCCGAAAAGACGAGGCACTCCTTGAAGAATTTAAACAGAGCGACTTATACCGCGCTTATCCTATGAGCAGCTTATCGCTGGATAGTCTAGCGGTAGCTCTCAGCTCCATGAGCAAGACTGATATCGAGGGAATATATCATATGCCTGGAAAGATTTCTCTAGGTCTCTATCACGATAGATCATCAGACAACTATAAGGCAGTTGTGCTCCATACTGATACAGAGATGTGGCGAGCTGGAGAGATCATGTACACATTTAAGCCCTACTCGCGCGTCCTAGATCCTTCCTTAACAGTGTCAGATGATAGCTATCTACTAGGAGTAGGCGGAAGTCTTAGTTCTAAGAGGATGATCAGCTACACAGAGAGAATCATAGACGGTGTATTCCTCACTACAGGCTTCAGAAAAGATACCAGTCACCAGCACTACGCGGGATCAATTCACAGCGACACGACCTACTTGCGCAAAGAATTATCGCCAGACGTCACCTACCTCAAGATTGGCAGCTTCAGCTCGTGGTATCCTACACTAGGTGAGGCAGATGACTTTTATAAATCTCTAGAAGAGACGATCACTGCGCCACACCTCATTATAGATCTGAGAGACAATAGCGGGGGAGGAAATCGAAACTCCTCTGGACTGCTGCAGATCATTAAAAAACATGTAAAAAGCGGTAAAGTATACCTCATCACCAATCACTCTACCATCAGCAATGCTGAGCAATTTACCCTATCAGTCTCAGCGCTCAAAAACTCCACGATTCTCGGACAAGCTACAAATGGTACCCTCACCTATGAGGTCAAGGATCAGATCGGTGGTACACTAGCTTGTGGCAAATTTCTAGTGCAACTAGCTTCCAAAAAGCACAGCAAGTATCTTGCTTATGAATCACGAGGCATATCACCCGATGTCACTCTCGATCTAGATTCTGACTGGCTGGAGCAGGTCATGGAGTATGTCTCACAGCAGAAGTAACTAGACCACGTAGTATCCATAGATTGGCTTCATTTGCTGCGGCTATCAGCAACTCGAAGATTCTAGATAGAGCCTCCTGTCCTGTGCCAAGATAGAACGAAATGCAGCTTTGTACAGTTATTGAAGTACTATGATCAAACGTATCAATCCCTGGGTGGCCCTTATAGTCGCCGCTGTTGCGATATTCCTTCTCTTTAAGCTGGCGTCATTTGCCCTGCAGCTGCTTTCATGGGTAGCTATTCCCTTGGTGATTGTCACGCTATTCATCAAGAAAGACGTCATCTTAGACTACGGTAAGTGGCTATGGCGCTCCTTTCAGCCCAATCCTCTCCTAGGCATCGTGTTTACGCTGCTGACCATAGTGGGCTTTCCGCTGGTGTCACTCTTCCTCTTTCTCAAGGCGCTCAACTATGACAAGTGGCAGAGCATGAAGGGTGGCTTTGCGGGTCGCAATCCTATGGGCCGAGATCTTGGCGAACGTACCGTGGACGCAGACTTTGAGATCATAGACGAGGAGCCTCTCATCCTCAAAGAGCGAAAAGCGCAGCGAAGCCGGCGCAGCTAAGCTTTGCCGCTTTGATTTACGCAATCACTTTACTAGCTATCGGCTCTACTCTGGCCTGGTGCTATGTGAGTTGGCAGGTCTATAGATATACACCCACACACCCAGCGCCATCTGGCAGCGATGAAGTGCTACTGAGTGTAATCGTATGCGCTCGCAATGAAGAAGGCACGATCGCAGCATGCCTCGCTTCCATACTTTCACAGCTTGCTACCGAGGACGAGCTCATTGTCATAGATGATCATAGCGATGATGGCACGGCGAGCATCCTTGCTGATATAGATCACTCTCAGCTCCTACACCTCACTCTTCCACACGGCACCTCAGGAAAGAAAGCAGCCTTACACTACGGCATCTGCCGAGCACGTCACAGGCGCATCCTACAGACAGATGCGGACTGCACAGTGCCACCTATGTGGATGAGCACTTGGAAATCACGATTGGCAGATGATCGTCCAGCTCTGGCTTTCGCCAAAGTATCAGCTCCTGCTGGATCAGCTCTTGTCTCGCTCTATCAATCCATGGATATGGACGCACTGATGCGACTACAGGCAGTTGCCGTCAATCGCTGGTCTATTCCTCTAGGCAATGCCGCCAATTGCTGCTTTGACAAAGAGATCTATCTCCGCTATGCTGAGAATAGAGAGCAACACAGCCAGCGGTCTGGAGATGATATATTCCTTGCCGAGTACATCGTGAAGCAAGATCATGAGATAGCATTCTTCACGGACAATTCTCTCTGCGTATCTACCACAGCGGAGCCGACATGGCGCAGTCTGCTAAGACAGAGACTGAGATGGGCTGAGAAAGCAGGTGCCTACCAGTCTAAGCGACTACAACTATTAAGCTATGGAGTGGCTGGGCACTATGCACTATGCGTACTGCTGCTACTATTGGCACCTTTCATTCCAGGCCTTTGGCTCATAGCACTAGGGACATGGATAGCGCTCTATCTGAGCAATCTTCTGCACCTCCACAAGGATTACAGTCCTGCTCCGATAGTCCTCTACACACTCGTGCATCCCGCGCTGACGCTTATCACTGGGATCGCATCACTCCTGGGTGTAAGTGCCACATGGAAAGGACGCAAGTCTTAGATATCTACATTAGCATACTTGGCATGGCTGACGATAAAGTCACGCCTCGGCGGTACTTCCTCACCCATGAGCATGGAGAAGATACGGTCAGCCTCCATGGCATCTTCGATCTGTACTTGCTTGAGGATGCGCGCGTCAGGATCCATGGTGGTTTCCCATAGCTGCTCCGCATTCATCTCACCTAGACCCTTGTAGCGCTGGATCTTGACATTGGTCTCTGCCTTGCCATTTTTATACTGATCCACAGCGGACTGGCGCTCCTCATCATTCCAGGCATAGACTGAGTTCTTACCCTTAGATACCTTGTAGAGAGGCGGCGCAGCCACGTAGATATATCCTTGCTCTATCAGTGGCCTCATGTATCTGAAGAAAAATGTGAGAATCAGTGTCTCGATGTGGCTACCATCTACATCGGCGTCACACATGACTACGATCTTGTGGTAGCGCAGCTTCTCCGTATTGAGCACACGATCACCGTCCTTGTCCTCGATAGAGACACCTAGAGCGGTAAACATATTCTTGATCTCCTCATTCTCGTAGATCTTGTGCTCCATGGCCTTTTCTACATTGAGGATCTTTCCGCGTAGGGGCAAGATAGCCTGAGTCTTTCTATCTCTTCCCATCTTAGCCGTACCACCGGCACTATCTCCCTCTACGAGGAAGATTTCTGACTCTGCAGGATCCTTGGACGAGCAGTCTGACAGCTTTCCCGGCAGTCCACTACCAGTAAGCACATTTTTTCTTTGCACCATCTCGCGCGCTTTGCGTGCTGCGTGGCGTGCTGTAGCAGCCAGGATCACCTTGTCGATGATTCGCTTGGCTTGCTTGGGATTTTCCTCTAGGAAAGTCTTGAGCGCCTCACCCAGTGCTCGAGATACGATTCCCGTGACTTCGCTATTACCTAGTTCACCTTTGGTCTGTCCCTTAAACTGTGGCTCGGGCACCTTGACAGATACGATCGCGGTGAGTCCTTCTCTAAAGTCCTCTCCTGCAATGGCAAACTTCAGCTTGCTGAAGAATTTATTGTCATCACCATACTGCTTAAACACGCGGTTCACCGCACGCCTAAAGCCTGCTACATGCGTACCACCCTCGCGCGTATTGATGTTATTGACAAAGGAGTAGATATTTTCTTGGTAGCTGGTATTGTACTGGAGAGCAACTTCTACCTCGACATTGTCCTCTTTACCGACTACATGAATGGGGTCATCTATGAGAGCGACACGCGTAGAATCCAGATACTTGACAAACTCTTTGAGACCACCTTCACTGTAGAATGTCTGCTCCTTGGGCAGTCCGTCTTCAAACTGGCGCTCGTCACGCAGAGTGAGCGTGAGCCCAGCATTGAGGTAAGAGAGCTCCTTGAGTCGACCCGCGAGTGTCTCATACTTGTAGACTGTAGTATCAAATATGCTTTCATCAGGTCTGAAGGTGATGGTCGTTCCGGACTCGTCCGTCTTGCCGATCACCTCTACCTCGGTGGTGGGCTTTCCTTCGCTGTATTCTTGAGCGTGGATGACTCCCTCGCGGCGCACCTCAGCTTTGAGATAGCTACTGAGAGCATTGACACATGATACACCCACACCGTGGAGTCCACCAGATACCTTGTAGGTATCCTTATCAAATTTTCCACCTGCATGCAGCACGGTCATCACCACTTCTAGAGCTGACTTCTGCAGCTTCTCGTGCATACCTGTGGGTATACCACGACCATTGTCTGATACAGAGATGGAATTGTCCTCGTGGATGATGGTATCTATCTGTGAGCAGTGCCCAGCGAGATGCTCATCGATTGAGTTATCCACTACCTCCCATACCAGGTGGTGGAGACCCTTGGTATCAGTAGATCCGATGTACATTCCAGGTCTCTTACGTACTGCTTCGAGTCCTTCGAGGGCCTGGATGTTACTTGCGTTATAGTTGCCTTTATTCTTTGCCATGCTTGCTAGTCAATTCTAGCCCACAAAGGTACGATTCGCAAGCTCGCCAGCTGACTTACAAGGCAGTTAAACCGCTGATTTTGTGAGATTTTTATATCTTGATTTGGCTATACATCTACGGATATGGACCTCAGGCTATCTGGCTGTAGATTTTGGGGCCTTTCGGCCAAATGTGAACGGCGTAGATGTATATCTGGCGTCACACCAGTATAACTTGATTTTCCTCCCTATGAACCAAGGATAGGCAGGAGAATCAGAGCCTTTCGGCCAAATGATCTGGTAGACTACACGCGCGCAACGATTTCAGCCCTAGCTAACTCATATAAGCTCCCGTATCTAGGTGACAATCCTAGCCTGCGCACGATATGAATCTCTCGTCAGAGCCGCCTACCCACAAAAGTATCTACAGACTCCTCACCAGCGTCACTTCGCGATCTGATTGTGATCTCGATATTC
>JAHDBH010000271.1 GCA_020630495.1 Saprospiraceae bacterium | reverse complement strand
CATATTACCGTATGCAGATACGACCTATCAAATGCTGGAGATTGACAACAAAGACGGCCTAGCATTCAACGAAGTGGGTAAGGCAAAAACAGAAATATGGTATTATGTACAGGAATGGGGCTATACTGGCACCGCTCATAGCTACTTTGTACCAAGGAAGCAAGTCATTCTCTTTGACAGCATCACAGGAAAAATACTCGACGTGGAAAGAGGCGATCTCTTGCAAAACATGAGCTACATGGATAGTATCGCTAGTGAGTTCTTATCGCCAAACTACTTAGGTCTTGTCAAAGCCGCCATCATGGACTCCAACCCGGCTCTACTAGAGTACGCCTACTCAAAGTACTTTGATGATGAGGATATAGAATGGTACAAAATGCAGAAAGCGCCAATAGATCGGAGTGAAATTGAACTACTCATTGACAGCCTGACCATGGGGAATTAGTCGGCTCGCTATTCTCTATACTAGAAATATACGAAGATCTGCCAACAGTTTTGATGCAGGCGTCCTATTGCTATATGCTCTGTATGCTGACAGAATGATGATAGAGAGGTAGTAAGAATTTGATTTAGGTTTGGATCTCGTTCTACCTGCATTCAAAAAGCCACGATCAGTTTTTTGAGAGAATAGAAAACTCAACACGGTGAGTCTCACTTGACCTGACAAACATAGGTGAGAGAGTATACTCGAGTAGAAGCAAGCGACAACTTTATAGCCGCTAAGCGCTCGATAAATGTGCATAAACCACTATCTGCACGATTACACCCCATATCAGTAGACATAATTCCGCTGGGCCCGTCAGCGCCCATACGCTTCTGATAGAATTGTCCATACAGGCATGAGCCTAGTACCATGGATCAGTCGATCGTACTGCTACGCTTGTCATCATCGGCTTGGATCATGGACTTGTATGGAGCTTGAAGCACTGGCTAGATCTCTAGAGACAGTCAAAGAGGCAACTGCCGTATCATTCTTTGCCAGAAATATCCCTGAGCGACTCACGCATAGCATGAACAGGATAGCTACATAGCTCATGTAGATACCAGTGGTTTCTCCATGGGCTCGCTGTGCCTTGAAGACTGTTTCTAGTCCTAGTCAAATCAATAGCGTCAATGATCACGGATATGACACAGAGCTGATATTCGCTATCGGGGGTGTACAAATTGAAATTCACTAGAAGAATACAGCATAGCTCAAAACGGTGATTTCTTGAACACTAAATTGCCCTGCCAGTCCCTTACATATTTACCCACTACATTGCCGTATTGGTCCTTCACCACAGTATTGCCCTGCCAGTCTTTTACATATACATATTC